>JANMOL010000593.1:0-1654 GCA_031369245.1 Hyphomicrobium sp.
CTTGAACGAGGGCATGCGCATCTCGTTCGAGACCGAGCCGGATAAGCGCGGCAAAGGTCCGAAGGCCGTCAACCTTCAGGCCTCCGGATAAGGCGCCCGTGCCAACGGTTCGTGGGCTTATACTCGGTGACAGGCAAACACCGTGCGTGACCAGCGAGCCACGTCGTCCAGCCAAATCCGGCCGTGCCTATGGTTTGCGCCTGTTGGTTAATGCAGAATCTGCTGGCAGCCTGCACTGTCCCTTCAGGGTGCGCGTATGACATCAGGAAAATTGCCCATGCAACGTCCCACAACTGGATGTCTGATGCTCGCTGGTGCGGCCGCCGTGCTTTGGGCCTCAGACAGCTCGACCAGCGCATGGGCCAAGGCGTCCGCCTGCACCGCTAAAGCAGCCGTGGGCACAGGCTCGTCGGAAGAAAACGCCAAGTTCCAGGTCTACGAAGCACTCTTGCAGGCCACAGACTGGGGTGCCTGGGCCTCATGGATGGCGAGCGGCAAGACCCCCGGCTATCGCGTCAATGCCGTGAAATACAAATGCACCAAGGGCGGCCTCGGCATGTCGTGCCATGGACAAACAACGATCTGCAAAGTCTAGCGCCGGGCACAGGGTGCGCGGCCGATCACTGACGTTTTGAAGCAAAGTTAAGGAGATCATCACATGAAGATTTTTGCATATTGCGGCATTGCAGCCGTTTCGATGCTGGCACTCGCCACATCAGCCTCGTCCGCCCCGACTGGCGGCAAATGCGTAATGGCCGGTGGCGAAGCCACCATGGTTACGGAGGACCTCGCAAAGTTCATGGCGGGCGCTGCCTTGAAGAACGCGATGGCCGCTCATGGCTGGACGCCGCACGGCGCTGTCAAAATGAAGTGCGACACGGCTAATGCGCTGCCCCATTGCATGGCACGCCAAAAAGCCTGCGGCTGATACGCCCTGCCGTCAACGAAATGAGACATAAAAAAACTCGCCAGCCGCAAAGCTGGCGAGTTGTATTTTTTCAAAGCCGCGTCTCGATCTGGCGCCGTGTCAGACGAAGGCCCGAGCGAAGATTACTTCGCCATTGCGCCGCGGATCATGCCAACGATCGCCATCATTACGCCGCCGCCGACGCCGCCGCTCAAGACCTGCGTCAGGATCGCCATCGGATCCATCGCGCCGCCACCGACGGCCGGCAGGTTCATCATCTGTCCGAGAATCTGGCCGCCAAGTCCGCCGCCAACGATACCGGCGAGCGAGTTTCCGAGCGTTCCGAGGCTGAGGTTTTTCAACAGGCCGCCCGCGACGTTACCGCCGAGTGCGCCGCTGATCAGTTGAATCACCAGTGTCAAAATGTCCATTGCCGTCCTCCACGTGTTGTTTGAAGCATCGATCACCGCAGCGGTTCATCCGACTGTCAGCGATGCGAGCCACGTCCCCAAAGCAGTACTCTTACAAGCGAATCATAGCACGAACCTGCCTCGCCGTCGGGCCGTTCCTCTGAGGCCTGAGCTGCCCTCAGCGTGATGGTTCGGTGACAACGGCTGCGCAATCCAACCAACTGGCGGCTATTTATTGCAGGAAGCGTTCATGTTTTCGTATAAGCTGATCGCTGAAATCAAAAGCCAGCACCGGCTGTGCAAGAGGTCTTACAAATGTTCAAGGTTTCCATTTTAA
>JANMOL010000596.1:0-7645 GCA_031369245.1 Hyphomicrobium sp.
TGTTTGCCGCTTTACGCCAGCATACGCCGAGCGGAGCGATCTTGCTGCGCGATCCGGGCGACACGGCTTGGCGCATCGCGCGGCGCGGTCTGGCCGTTGGCAAGGCGCTGGCGATTTCCGGGCTGGCACGCGGCTTTGGGCGCGAGGCCCGGGCCCAGGGCTTTCTCACCAACGACAGCTTTTCGGGGGTAACGACTTTTTCAGCATCCGCGCAGGCGGTCCGCGACGACTTCCGCAAGGCCCAACGCAGGCCCGGGTGTCGTCACATCATCATGTGTCATCCGGGATTTGCGGACGCGGACCTAGCGGCGATGGATTGCGTCACAAGGCGGCGGGAAATCGAGTATCAGGTTGTCCTGCGCGACGATGTTTTCGCACAGGGCGTGTGGCGCCCCGTGCGATCAGCCGACGGCCATATCGTGTGGCGAGGCCAGGGAGGGCACCGATCGTGACAACGGGTCTGCGGCACAGCGCGGGATTTATTACGTCGGGCGCGCTGGCGTTCACAACCGACGCGGCCATGCTGGCGCTGCTTACGCGGGTGTTCGCGTTCGATCCATTTCTGGCGCGGATCATCGCGATTGCCATCGCCATGGTGGTTGGGTTTTTTGCCCACCGCCGTCTCACGTTCGCTGTGAAGGAGCCGCCAACACTCACGCAATTCAGTCAGTTTCTCGGGGTGGCGGCGACGGCGTCGGTCATCAACTATGCCATCTATGCCGCCGTTTTGGTGCTGCGGCCGGCAACCGATCCCATGGTCGCGCTGCTCGTTGCAACCGCTGTCGCCATGTCGGTGAGTTATGGCGGTCTGCGATTTGGCGTGTTCCGCAAACCGCCCGCCGAATAGCAGGCGTGCGCGTCACAGTTTGAATTCGTCGATTTTTGTGAATGCCTGGCGCAGCGCATCCGACCAGGCCGACGACATTTTCTTGAAGTATTCGTCATCGGCGCCGATGCGCTTTTCACGCCGGACGTCGAGGGTATCGCGCTCATACAGCAAAATATCGATCGGCATGCCGACCGACAGGTTCGAACGCAGTGTTGAATCAAACGACAGCAGCATCAGCTTGGCGGCTTCGCCCAGACGCATATCGGAGCGCGCGACGCGATCTAAAATAGGCTTGCCGTACTTGTGCTCGCCGATCTGCAGAAATGGCGTGTCGTCGGTGGCCTCGATGAAATTGCCTTCGGCATAGACTTGGTACAGGCGGGGGCGTTCGGTGCCAATCTGGCCGCCGAAAATAAACGAGGCGCTAAACCCGGCTTTGCTGGCTTCGAGCGCTGGTCCATCGACGCGGCGCGCTTCGCGGACGGCATCACCGACAACGCGCGCGGCGCGATACATATTGGGCGCATTGAACAGGTGGGTCATATCTTCGCTGCTGGCCGTCAGCTGCTCGTTGAGCAAGCTCACAACGGCCTGCGTCACCGCGAGATTACCAGCGCTGAGCAGCACCACCACCCGTTCGCCGGGCTTGCGCCAAAAATTCAGCTTGCGGTATTGGGCGATGTTATCGACGCCGGCATTGGTGCGGGTATCGGCTGCAAACACCAAACCGCGCTCCAGCCGCATTGCAACGCCATAGGTCATCGGCCGTCTCCGCTCAGCACGCTATTGTTGACTGCTCTGCTGCTGAACTTCGACGATCACGTCAAGCGCTTCGTTGGCCCCTCCCCGTCTTGTGCCGCGGATCGGCGCCGCCGAAGCCGAATCGAGGCCCGTTGCCAGCCGCACATAGAGCTCTGTCGGGCATATCCTGTTGGCTGGATCAAAGCCGACCCAGCCGAGGCTGGCGATATAGACTTCGGCCCAGGCGTGGTGGGCCTCCGACGGCTCGCTGGTGCCAGACACGAAGTAGCCGTTGACGTAGCGGGCGGGCACGTCAAGCGAGCGGGCGGCGGCGATAAAAATGTGGGCGTGGTCCTGGCACACGCCGTGGCCGCTGGCGAGCGCCTGTTCGGCGCTGGTGTAGGCCGAGGTCACGCCGGTCTGGAAATCCACCCGGTCGCGCACGACCTGCATCAGCCGGTGGAAGCGTTCGACGCCTTGGGCTTGGCCCGCCGATTGCGCGAGGTCGCGAATGGCGGCACCGGCCGTGGTCAGCACAGTCTCGCGCAGGTAAACCCGCAGCGGCACGGCCTCCGTCAAGCCTTGCACCACGCCTGAGCGGTCCTCGGTTTCGACGACGCCTTTGGCGATGATCAAGCTTTCCGAATGGTCGCCAGCGTAGGTCACCAAATGCACGATGTTGCCAAAGCCGTCACGAAACTTGGTTGCCGTTTCGATGCCCGGCGCGGCGATGTTCCATTCAATCACGCGCTGGCCAGCAAACGATGGCGGTGTCAGGCGCAGCGTCTGGATCGAATAGCGCGCGGGATCGCCATAAGTGTAGCGCGAGACATGGCCGATCGACACGCGCAAGATCTGAGCCTCCTCAATCGGCGAAATGGTAGGCCTGCGAGATTTCGCGGCCGAGCTGATTGTTGCGGGCGATAAAGTCTTGCACGAACTCGTGCAAGCCGGATTGGAAAATCTGCTGAATATCGCCTTCCATCAGCCAGTCGCGGGTGGCTTCTGCCGTTGTGAGGCAGTCGTGGCGCGCGCCGTACAGGGTGCCGAGATCCTGCAGCGCGTGGGTCAGCTCATCATAGCACGAGCGCAACGAGCGCGGCATCTGCCGGTTCAGAATCAAATAGTCGGCGATTTTCCAGGGCCGGTAGGAATCCTTGAACACCCAGCGATAGCTGCGATGCGCCGAGACCGAGCGCAGGATCGACGTCCACTGGAAATTGTCGGTGCCGCTGCCGACCATCTCGCTCGATGGCAGCAGGTGGTAATACTTGACATCGAGGATGCGCGAGGTGCTGTCCGCGCGCTCGATAAAGGTGCCCATCTGGCTGAAATAATAGGTGTCGTTGCGCAAAATCGTATTGAGCAGCGCGCCGCGATA
This sequence comes from Hyphomicrobium sp., assembly GCA_031369245.1. Taxonomy (GTDB): domain Bacteria; phylum Pseudomonadota; class Alphaproteobacteria; order Rhizobiales; family Hyphomicrobiaceae; genus Hyphomicrobium_B. The sequence goes on from JANMOL010000596.1 coordinate 2,952, forward strand.
CAGTGCCGAGCGCGAGCGCACCCAATCGAGCAGCTCTGGCAACGCGTTCGAAGTAATCGTTTGCGGTTTGATGGCCGAGAATTCGAGCCACGAACTGTTCAGGCTTTCCCACATCTCGCGGGTGAGCGCGGTGCGCTGCGCCCGGCCATTGCGGCGGGCGTTCGACAGGCAGGTCGCGATGCTCGACGGGTTGGAGGTATCAAACAGCATGTAGTCGATGACGTTGGCGGTCGCGAGTTTGCCGTGGCGCTCGATGTAGCCGTCGAGGCAGCCGGCGCTTTGCAGCGTCGAGCGCCATTCTTCATGGAAGCCTTCGCCCTGGCGCGGGAGCAGAACAATGCGGTAGCCGACCTCGATCAGCCGCGCCATGTTCTCTGCGCGCTCGACCGAGCGTGACAGCCAAAAGAGGTCATTTGCGGCGCGTCCGAGCATGGCTTTATCAGTCCTGTAGCACCCAGGTATCCTTGGTGCCGCCGCCTTGGCTTGAATTCACAACGAGCGAGCCGCGCCGCATGGCAACGCGGGTCAATCCGCCGGGCACCAGGCGAACGCAATCGCCGACGAGCACGAACGGGCGCAAATCGAGATGGCGCGGGCCAACGCCTTGATCAGCCAGCGTCGGGCAGGTGGAGAGCGCGAGCGTCGGCTGCGCGATGTAGTTTGACGGATTGGCAATGAGCTTGTGCCGGAAGGCTTCGATTTCAGTTTTGGTCGCGGCTGGTCCCACGAGCATGCCGTAGCCGCCCGAGCCGTGTACTTCCTTGACCACCAGCTCGGGCAAGCGATCGAGGACATACTTCAGCTGCGCGGGCTCGCGGCAATTATACGTTTCGACGTTGGCCAGCAGTGGTTTGCAGCCAGTGTAGAACTCGATGATGGCCGGGATGTAGCTGTAGATCGCCTTGTCATCGGCAATGCCGGCGCCCGGCGCGTTGACGATGCTGACGCGGCCAGCGCGGAACACATCGAAAATACCCGGCACGCCGAGCATGGACGTTGGATCAAACACCAGCGGATCGAGGTACTCATCATCGATGCGGCGGTACAAAACATCGACGCGCTTGAGGCCCTCCGTGGTTTTCATGCGCAGCGTGCCGTCGATGACGATCAGATCGGGGCCTTCGACCAGCTCGACGCCCATCTGGTCGGCCAGAAACGAATGCTCGAAATAGGCGCTGTTGAACGGGCCGGGCGTCAGCAGCGCAATCACAGGTTCGGCGTCGAGATTAACCGGCGCGACGCTTTCAAGGGTTTTCAGCAGGCAATCGGGATAGTTCTCGACCGGCTGCACGCGGTTGCGCGAAAACAGATCTGGAAACAAGTGCAGCATCGTCTCGCGATTTTCGAGCATGTACGAGACGCCCGACGGCGTGCGGGTATTATCTTCAAGCACCATGAACTGGTCTTCACCGGTGCGCACAATGTCGATGCCGATGACATGGCCATATATGCCGCGCGGTGGATCAACGCCGATCATCTCCGGCACGAAGGCGCGGTTTTGAATGACCAGATCTTCGGGGATCAGGCCAGCCTGCAATATTTCCTGGCGGTGGTAGACGTCGTACATGAAGGCGTTGAGGGCGCGCACGCGCTGCTCGATGCCGGCCTGCAGCTGGCGCCATTCCGCGGCGGCGATGATGCGCGGCAGGATGTCGAACGGGATCAGCCGCTCGCTGGACTCATCGCCGCCATAGACCGCGAACGTAATGCCCGAGCGGCGAAACAGCGCCTCGGCTTCGGTCGCCTTGGTGGCGAGCTGTTCGACGCGCTGGATGCCAAGCCACTCCGCGAGCGCCAGATACGGCGGCCGCACGCCGCCGCCAAAGCCGTTCATTTCGTCAAATGCCGCCGCCAATACGCTCTCCCCGCTTGCCTGCTGATCCCGACATCGCAAACCCTGGGCCAAGTGCGACGTGCACCGAATTTACTGGGAATTCTGGCGGGCAGCGACCGTTGCCTGCCTGATCACTAGGCATCATGCTCACAACCTCAGCAATGCAATTGTTGCCGCTTGGTGGTAAGCGGGCGGCCGTTGCCCCGATCAACTGCCAGCAAGGACGCATTTTCGATATGACCACTGCGCACCTCACGCCCGTCCTGATGCTGATTGCGTCGAACGTCTTCATGACGATCGCCTGGTACGGGCATCTCAAGTACCCCTCGAGCGCCCTTTGGCTGGCCATTCTAGCAAGCTGGGCGATCGCGGGGATCGAATATTGTTTTGTGGTGCCAGCTAACCGCTGGGGCTCGGCGGTCTATTCGACGGCGGAACTCAAAACGATGCAGGAGGTCATTACGCTCGCCGTGTTCGCGGTGTTCTCGGTTGGTTATCTCGGCGATAAATTCACGATCAATCACGCCATCGGCTTCGCGCTGATTTGCGCGGGCGCGCTGTTCGTGTTCAAGGCGCCAATCCGGTAAACAACGCCTCTCCCCGTTGCTGCCGGCAACGGGGAGAGGCGCGCGCTCAAAACAGCCCTTGGATCTGGCCCTTGTCATCGAGGCGGATGCTGTCGGCCGAGGGGACTTTGGGCAGGCCCGGCATGGTCATGACATCGCCGGTCACGACCACGACGAACTCAGCGCCAGCCGACAAGCGCAGCTCGCGGACGGCAACGATGTGGCCGGTCGGTGCGCCGCGCTTTGAAGCGTCGGTCGAAAACGAATACTGCGTCTTGGCCATGCAGACCGGCAAATGGCCAAAGCCGGCGGCTTCGAGATCTTTGAACTGGGTTTCAACGCTGGCATCGCACGAGATGTCGGCTGCGCGATAGATCTCGGTTGCGATGGTCTTGACCTTGTCGCGCAGCTTCATGTCGTCGGGATAGAGCGGCTTAAAGCTGGCTTTGCCTTCAGCGATGACTTTGACGACGTGGTGGGCGAGCGCTTCGGTGCCTTTGCCGCCCTCGCCCCAATGCGTGCACAGGAACGCCTTGGTGCCCATGCGCTCGGCGGCCTTCATCACTTCAGCGATTTCCGCATCCGTATCGGTGATAAACTTGTTGATCGCCACAACGGCAGGAACGCCGAATTTGTTGATGTTTTCGATGTGCCGCGTGAGGTTATCGCAGCCTTTGGCGACGGCTGCCGCGTTCTCGTTCTTCAATTCGTCTTTGGCGATGCCGCCGTGCATCTTGAGCGCGCGGACGGTGGCAACGATGACCACGGCTGAGGGCGCGATGCCGGCCTTGCGGCACTTGATGTCGAAGAATTTCTCAGCCCCCAAGTCGGCGCCAAAGCCGGCTTCCGTCACGACGTAGTCGGCGAGCTTCATGGCGGTACGGGTTGCGAGCACCGAGTTGCAGCCGTGAGCGATGTTGGCGAACGGACCGCCGTGGATGAAGACAGGATTGTTTTCCAGCGTCTGCACCATGTTTGGCTGAAGGGCATCCTTCAGCAGCACGGTCATGGCGCCGTCGGCCTTGAGATCGCGGCAGCGCACCGGCTTTTTATCGCGGGTGTAGGCGACGATGATGTTGCCCAGGCGATTTTCGAGATCTTTGAGATCTTTCGACAGGCACAGGATGGCCATGACCTCGGATGCGACGGTGATGTCAAAGCCATCTTCGCGCGGGAAGCCGTTTGAGACGCCGCCGAGCGAATTGACGATCGAGCGCAGGGCGCGATCGTTCATATCGAGCACGCGCTTGAATTGGACACGGCGCTGATCGATGCCGAGCGCGTTGCCCCAATAGATGTGATTGTCCAGCATCGCGGCGAGCAGGTTGTGGGCCGAGGTGATGGCGTGGAAGTCGCCGGTGAAATGCAGGTTGATATCTTCCATCGGCACGACCTGGGCATAGCCGCCGCCCGCCGCGCCGCCTTTGACGCCGAAGCACGGGCCGAGCGAGGGCTCACGCAAGGCGGCAATCGATTTTTTGCCGATGTGGTTCAAGCCGTCACAGAGGCCGACCGTCGTTGTGGTTTTGCCTTCGCCCGCAGGCGTCGGCGAGATGGCCGTCACCAGGATCAGCTTGCCGTCCTTGTTGCCCGCGATCGCATTGATGAAATCGAACGACACCTTGGCCTTGGTCCAGCCGTAGGGGACCAGGGCATCCGCCGGGACGCCGACTTTTGCGGCCACCTCAGCGATGGGTTTCATTTTCGCTTCGCGCGCGATTTCGATGTCGGACTTCACGGACACGGGGCAATTCCTCCAGGTTTCTTTTGATTCTATTGGATTTTTTAGGGGGCAAGCGGACTGCGGGCGGCGATATTGGACTTTCGGAGGACGCTCGCCAAGTGTTGTCGCCAGAAATACGTGTCGAGGGCCGATCGCAAGCGCTTGTCGGGGCGGCAGAGCGACGCATTTTTTGGCGGCAAGTGTTCTCGGTGACGCCCGCAGCGCCCGCGCACGGCGGCCGGGCGAGTCTTCGGTGACGCCCGGCGACTCGCGTTCCGCGAGCCGGCCGCCGGGCGAGTCTTCGGTGGCACAAACATAAAGCGCGCAACCGGCCGGCTCTCGGAACGAGAGTCGGTTGCGCAATTATAAACCACGCACGCCTCCGCCTCACCCGCCAGCAAAACGCTGAGCGGGTCGCGGTCAAAATATCGACAAGGGACGGGGCGGCGACGCCTCGATCTCTTTATCTTTTAGGTTCGGATGCAGCCTTCGCCACCCCGCATCGTGCCAACCTCCAGATCGCGTTCCTGTCCAGCGGCTGGACGGTTGAACAGGACGCTCCGTGACTGAA
>JANMOL010000616.1:0-4032 GCA_031369245.1 Hyphomicrobium sp.
GTCGGACCTGAAGCGCTTGAGCGGGCGCGCGGGCGGCCGTTCCGGGCGCGCCTTGGGGCCAACGAAAGCGCCTTTGGTCCGTCGCCTCACGCTATTGCCGCGATGTCCGCCGTCGTACCTGAAAACGGGAAATATGCTGACCCTGAGAATTTCGAACTGCGGGCTGCGATTGCGCTCCATCATGGGGTCAGTATCAACACGGTCGTTGTGGGCGAAGGCATCGACGGTTTGCTCGGGCTGACGTGCATGATGTTCCTGGAGCCGGGGACAGCCGTGGTGACGACGGACGGCGCGTATCCGACGTTCAACTTTCATGCGCTGGCTCACGGCGGGCAGCTGATCAATGTGCCGATGCGCGAGGATCGTGAAGATCTGGCCGCGTTGCTGGATGCCGCACGGCGCCATGCGGCCCGCATCCTGTACGTCTCGAACCCCAACAGCCCGATGGGCACGTGGTGGACGGCAGCAGACATTACGGCTCTCATTCGCGATCTGCCGCGCGAGACGCTGCTGGTGCTGGATGAGGCCTATAGCGATACCGCACCGGAGGCAACGGTGCCGCCGCTCGACGTTTCGAACCCGCAGGTTGTGCGCTTGAGAACATTTTCCAAAGCCTACGGCCTAGCCGGCGCCCGCATCGGCTACGCGATCGGCGCGCCTGAAATCATCCAGGCCTTTGATAAAGTCCGCAATCACTACGGCATCAATCGCGTCGGCCAGATCGGGGCGCTTGCTGCACTGCGCGACCAAGATTACCTGGCGGGTGCGGTCTTGAAAATCGCCCGTGCCCGCGAGCGCATTGCAGCCATTGCGCGCGACAACGGCCTCATGCCGATTGCGTCGGCTGCCAGTTTCGTTGCCATCGATTGCGGTGGCGATAGCGGGTTTGCGGCCCGGGTGTTGGACGGCCTGATCGATCACGACGTGTTCATTCGCCAGCCGGCGGTGCCGCCGCTCAATCGCTGCATTCGCATCAGCTGCGGCCTTGACCCCGCGTTGGACATTTTTGCCGAAGAATTGCCGCGCGCGATGGAGCAAGCCCGCCTGCCGGCCAGCGCCTGAGGCGGTCAGCGGCCAATGTCCGGACACCGCGCAAGCGTGGTTAACAAATTTTTTGTCCGCAGGGTCTAATCTCATGCCTTGGGCGGAGGATGCCGTCAGGCTGCGACCCTACCGCCTATTTTGAGGACGATCGATCATGCGCACGGCCCTGACATTTTTCTCGACGCTGGCGATTGGTGTGATGACCGCCACCGCGATCGCAGCGCTGATGCCGTGGCTCTCTGGCCGTGCGGCCGGCAGCTCGCTGTTTGGCGCGGGCGGCCTGCAGTTTGAATCGCTGCTGTTTGGCGTGACGCTCGGCGTCGCGCTCGGCTCACTCGGGCGCTACAACTGGGGCGATATCCCGCGCCGCATCGTCACCTGGTTCCTGATCCGCGAACGGCAGTTTTTCTACTACGCGCTGATTGGCGGCTGCAGCGCGGTGCTGCTGTTTTATTGAGGCGGTGGCGCGCCTGTACAAAATCCGCGGCGTTCGTTTGAGGTCTCGCGAGGTCCGCTTAAGGCCGTCAACGGACCAACACGTCGCGCGAGCGTTCTCGTTCTATCCACGGAGACCTTGGAAATTTTCAGCGCGTGCTCATAGCGGCTCAACGCATTACGGAATCGAAGGACAAACTCTCAATCCTTCGGTGATGCCGAAATTTTCGTCAAATCCGGTAGAACTGGGCTCAGCAATATAAGCTCGTCGCCCAATATCAGCGCACCGGCTTCTGCGCCTACAGGATTCAGCATCATCTTTTCGCCCCGGAAAATACCGATCAGCAGGCACGCGTTCCTGTTCGATCTGTCATTCAAAAACAAATTTGACAGCTCGATGAAATTTTTTCCGAGCAACGCTTCCGGCACGGCCACCAGGTACATTTCGTTGGCGTCACGCCCGACGGTCAGTAATTCTTGATAAACACGGGTCATACCGTGAAACAAAGCAGCCCGGGCGAGCAGACGTAATCCAAACTCGGCTGCCGACATCACTTCGTCGGCACCTGCTTTCCTCATGTGCGGCCGGTACTTCGGGTCACGGCATTCAACGACGATGTTTGGCTGATGGTCACCATGGCAGATATTCTTCACAGCAATGCAGCAAACAATCGTCTTTCCGTCGGCATGTTGGCCCTGCCGATCGTCAGCCAAGATAACAACCGAGTGCGCTTGGGAAACCTTGGCGCGCCGTAATACGACTTCGTTCGCCGGGTCACCTTTGACGATATAGACATCGTTGAATGCGGGGTCATCCTGCTTGTCTGGAAGCTCGACCTCGTCAGGATTGTCGTGAATGATCACGATTGGCCGCTTGTCGGCAACGATGCTGCTGTGAACTTCGCGGATCCATTCCAAACCCCTTGGTGCCCAATGGCACAAAACCAAATGGTTAGACATCTCAAGACTGGACACTTGTCGCCTCCTTAGTGCGCGGTCGATCAAGATTGACGCGACACTGGCCGTGAACAGACCCGCTAACGCAACGCCCCCAAGGACCAGCATCGATACTATTAGTTTTCCGAGCGCCGATTGCGGCAGGTCACTGCCGCTTCCAAAGAAAATCACCCAAGTATTGAATAGGGCGTCTGGCCAAGACGAGAATGCCGAATTATTTGGTGGTTCAACGAGATGTAAGACGGCTGCTGAAGCCAGCCACAACAAACATATGGTGCAAACAATCCACCATATTTGGTGACGTCCCCACGCGCCGAGCATGGATGCTAGCGCCCGCAGCCAAGTAGCATCGACGATCAGCTGACGAAACACGCGCACTTTGCGGACTTACTCAAATTTTAGTCTGATCTTCTGTCAGAACTGCTTTCGATGCTTCTACCATCCTGGTGTGGCCGTCGATATCATAAAACGTCCATCGCTGCGCGACATTGAGCCAAATCATCCGATCGCGCGTCGTGCTCCGAGCACGTGCGTTTTCGGTCTGCCCAGTGCACATAGACCCGCCGATACTATCGCCTGCTCGTCATTTTCCTCGTTGCAAATCCCAGCCACGGGTGAAAAGTTACTCGTCTCACGCAAAAAAGCCGGGATCACTCCCGGGCCTTTTTTCGCGCCACATCGTCACCTGGTTCCTGATCCGCGAGCGGCAGTTTTTCTACTACGCGCTGATTGGCGGCTGCAGCGCGGTGCTGCTGTTTTATTGAGGCGGTGGCCTGTTGCCGGTTTTCGACTGTGCGGGTGGCGTCGCCGTTGGGGCCGCTTTGGCTGATAATCCCGCAAGCCAGCGGCCTTTGGCGTCGCGTTTCATCGCCTTGGCGCGCGCGTGATAGAATTGCGAATGGGCTTCGACCGCGGCGCGCTCTTCGCGCAGCCTTTTGAAGCGCGCGCGGCGCGGACGGTCGCGCTTGGTATCGCGCAGTTGCTCACGGATCTCCAAGACGGCAATGGTCTCGAACATGCGGGCCAGCACTTTCGCGTGTTCACGCCTCAAGGTGCGTGCGAACCACTTTTTCGGGACCTTCGGGCGCTTCATGCCGCCGCGTGTCCGGTTCTTTTGGTCATCGTCACGGGCCATTCTGAGATCCTCTGAACCAAAGCTCCGCCGCCCGGTGGGCGAAATGCGGCCCCGGTTCGAAAAAATGCGAAAAACGGACCGGCCGCGTCTCCGCGGGGGTCGTGTCGAAAAAATGCGAAGCCGGAACCGGTCCGCGACAACGGAGTGTCAAGTCCCTAACGCCGTCACTTTCGCCAGGGGGCTGCTCCCCACGGAGGCTTCTCACCCATCCGCGGACGGCGGTTGCTTTCAGCACGAACCCGGTACGTTGCTGGGCCCGTGCAGTCCATTGCCTCCGCCTCCACTCGCAGCGTCCTGCAAGCGTTTTCTGCGAGGCGGATGGGCCAAGTATCGGCGCGTGCGCGAGGGCGGGGACAAGTGGCGACGAAGTTTTTTGTGGCGTGGTTAAGGATGGGGGTGAGGGGAGGTGCGATCAAGACGATTGGGGGTAGAAGCGGACTAATGGCTCCGCTCTGAAGAAG
>JANMOL010000520.1:0-3724 GCA_031369245.1 Hyphomicrobium sp.
CGCGGCAAGGCCGCCAGGCGCGTATTGCTCTTCGAACGCCGCGCCGAGCCACGCGCTCAGCGCCTGCGCCGTGCGATTGACCAGCGGCAACACCGTCTGGCGCCAAAACGCGCGGCTCGCGCTTCGGCATAGTTCGAGTACGTAGCATCGCCCGGAATGCCCAACAGGATCGGCGGCACGCCACTCGCCAGCGCAATCTCGCGCGCGGCCGAATTCTTAGCCTCGATGAAGTCCATATCCTTGGGCGTCATCGACAGCGGCTTCCAATCCAAGCCGCCTTCTAAAAGGAGCGGGCGGCCGGCGTGGCGCGCCCCTTGAAAACTGCTTTCCAATTCGCTTTTCAATCGCACGAATTGCTCGTCCGTCATCTGGCCGTTGGCGGCGGCATAGACCAGCGCCCCGCTCGGGCGCGCGGAATTATCCAGCAGCGCCTTGTTCCAGCCCGACGCGGTGTTGTGGATATCGATGGCGGTGGCGGCCGCTTCGATCGGGCTCATGCCGTAGTGATCGTTGGCTGGATGAAACAGCCGGACGTGCAAAATCGGCCGCACGCCCGCGACCGGCTCATCCATGATGCGCACCGAGCGCCCGGCATTGGTATAGTCGTAGCCGACCGGCCAGCCGTCTTGTCCGGGAATGACTTTCATCCGGTCCGGCCGCAAGCAGTGCAGCTCGCGCAAGTGCCCGTCGATCGCGACGGCTTCGGCGTAGGCATTGCCCGAGACAAGTAAAAACCCGTACCAGCTCTCGAGAAAATCGGTGCCGGTATGATCGAGGCTCGGCCGCCGGAGCAGCTCGATCAGCGGATGATGTTCGATCTCAACATCGCCCTCATATAGGAGCAGCGGGATCGAGGCGGCGGCCTCCGCAACCATGCGCACCGAGCGGTACACGATGGCATTCTGCATGAACCCTTCGCGCGCGAACGCGCTGTAATCGCGCGGCGCCCAGACCGGCTGGCCGAGCGGCTCATAGGCAATCAGCGGACCGGCCGCGCTGCCTTTTATCTCGCCGCCCGCGCCTTCCGGCCGGCTTGCGGAACGCGCGTTGGACGGCGCAAACAAAGGGTGGCGCGCAGCTTTGCCGCCGCCCGGCACAAGCCAGCGCAGCGTCTGTGATAGTCGCAGCATGTGTTTTGGTTTCCTTCGAACGTCAGTCACGATCGCGAACGTCAGGCCCGCTCAAAATTCACATCATCCGCACCTTCGGCGTCAGCGCATCCGACAGCATCAGCTCGGTCAGCGCCCAGACCAGCGCATCGGCGCGATCGGGGTTTTTGCCGCGCACCGTGCCGTCGGCGCCAAACGCGCACAGCTGATCTTCGAGCGCTGCGAACACGCCGGCGTGCGCCACCCGGCCGGCGGCATACAACGCTGCCACCGGCTCGGCGCGAACCCACTTGCCGCGCGTCGCTCTGACCTTGACGACCGGCAAATTCTGTCTGAACTGCTGCAGCACGGCGACCACGAGATCGCCGCCCTGATTGACTTCCGCGACCATCCGGTCGGCATCAAAATCATCGTAGGCCGCTAAGGCCGCCTGCGCCCAGGCTTGCGGCTCGCGGCCCTGCACGGTGCGGTCGGCCAGCACATAAGCCCGGCCATCGACACCGAGGCCCGCCACAATAATACCGCAGGCATCCGACGACACCGTCGCCGTCACCGGCGGATCGAGCGCCACGATCACGCGCCGCATCTCGGGCGCGCGATCACAGCGCGCCGCCTCGATCCAATCGCGCCGCCACAAGCCGCCTTGCATGGCCTCAACCACTTCGCCGTTGAGTTCCTGCCGCCCGATATCGGACCCGGCATAGCGCCGCGTCATCTCGGCCAGGAACGCTGGCGCCAAATTCAGCGCGTTGTCGGCGGTTGCCAGCCGGGTCGTTACCGTCGCTTCGTCCGCGATGACTTTTTTCAAAAAGGCCAGCGGCCGCGGCGTCGTGGTCGCGACCACTTGCGGGTGGTCGCCGAGTCGCAGCGCAAACTGCAGCATGTCCCACGCCTTGCCGGCCTCGTGCCACTTGGCGACTTCATCGCACCACGCGGCCGTGAACTGCGGCCCGCGCAAGCCGTCACGCTCATCGGCTGAAAACAATTCCGCGATCGCGCCGTTCGGCCAGGTGATGCGCCGCTTGGACGGCTCATAGTGCGGCCGCTGGTGATCGGGATGGATGGCCAGCAAGCCCGAGACGCCCTCGACCATGACGCTGCGGACATCGCCCATCGTCTTGCCGACCAGTGCGATGCGAACGCCGTCGCCTTTGACGCCGTCGCCGATGGCCTTGGCGCGCACCCATTCCGCGCCGCTGCGGGTCTTGCCCGATCCGCGTCCGCCGAGGATCAGCCAGACTGTCCAAGAGTTTTTTGTTGCGCCTTCCGACTCTCCTTCGTCGAGCCGGCCGGAAGGCGCGGGCAGTCGGCCAAAGGGCGCCATGCAAAACCGGTCCGCGCTTGGCGGCATCCCCGCGCGACCACTTGGAAGTCCCCTTGCGGGGAAGGCGGGGATCGACGAAGGACAGTCGCCAAGCGCCATGCAAGACCCGTCCGCGCTTGGCGGCCGGCTCGACGAAGGAGAGTCGCCAAGCGCCATGCAAAAAGGTGGCAGTTGATCGTCGCGCGCCCAAAATTCCCAATCGGTGCTGAGGAATTCGAGCTCGGCCTCAGTCAGCGTCTTCAGATCGCTGGTCAGATGCCCGCTCAAGTTGGAGTTGTTCAACACGGTCCGCAATTTCCTTGCGTAAGTCTTCCGCATGGCGCAGCGCCTCCTTGTCCTTGGCGTTGCCGCCCTTGGTGGCGTCCTTGGCAATCTCACGCTGCATTTCGACAGCCTTCTCCAAACTGCTGACCATTTGCGATAGCGCCCGCGAGGCACGTTCGCGATCCTGGCTCGACGCGCCGATTTGCGCTTCGAGTTTGCTCAACTCGCCGTCGATCGTGTTGTAGACACGCTGCACCAAGCCCTTCGGCTGGGCGCGCTTCGAGGGGGCTTTTTTCGATTTTGTTTTTGTTTTTCGCTTGGCCTTGGCCGCAGCTGGCTTTTCGACAGCCGCCTTGGAAAAATCCTCAAGCGCTGCGATGGCAACCGGCTGGAGTGCCGTCTCGTCGTTGGCCGCTTGCGGCAGCATCTCCGGTTTTGGCTCCGGTTCTGGCTTCGGATTTGGCTTCGGATTTGGCTTCGGTTTTGATTTTGGTTTCAGCGTTTGCTTCGCCGCAGCGATTTTGGTTTTTTGCACGCCCGTCGTGACGCGCCGCGCCTTGGCGGGCGCCGCTTTGTTCAATGCCATTGGCGGCACGGCCTCCCGATGGGGCTGCAAATGTTGATGATGAAAAAGGAGCCCGCAACGGCTCTGGCACCTTGCGGTGTCGTCAGAAGGCCTTTTCGCGGTATACCCAAAAGCTACCTGAGGAGCGTCACGCTGTCAACAGCCAATTTCAAAATTCTTATTTTAAATCAGATACTTACGTCAAAACTAAAAGCCAAACCCCTCAGTATAAACCGGCCCCAAACCCCGGGGATAAGTTTGCTCAAAAAAATATTGAGGGCAAGCCGCGTCGTGCTGGCAGCTTGCTGCTGCCTGCTTGCTGACAATTGCTGCCACGCCCGCCGCTATTTCCCCCCGCCTCCCCTTCGTCATCCCGGCGAAGGCCGGGATCCAGTCAAGCTTCAACAGACTGTCCGAGAGTTACCTGCTCGATGGGTTGCAGCGAGGCCAGCTGGCACCGCG
>JANMOL010000531.1:0-1561 GCA_031369245.1 Hyphomicrobium sp.
GCCATCCACTCGGCCTCACGGCCAGCCAGTTGGATGATGAAAGGCGTCAGCTCGCGGCCTTCAGCACGGCGCACGACGTCGGCGCGGTTCTTGACGAGTTCCTCGCTGGCGATCATTTCGGAGACCACAATCGGCGCGCCCAGCCGGTGGGCCAATCTGCGGAATGGCAGATCCGTCACGCCCGACATCGGCGCGAGTGCGACCGGCGCCGTAAACGCCTTGTCGCCGATTTTGAGCAGCCCGCCGCCGAAAGTCACAATAGATTGCCTATAATTTGAGCACTTTTAACACTGCCCGTCCTTTGAGCACCGTAGCCAGCCTTCGTGCCGTTCGCAAGTGATAACAGACTGTTTGCGCATTGCCGTTTTGCCGCGCCACAGCTAACGCTTCGACAGATCCCGCAGCCGGAGTTGAGCGCCCCGTGACGACCGCAGCCCTGATCGTTGCCGCAGGACGCGGGTCGCGCGCGGGCGGGCCAGCGGGCAGCGTGCCCAAGCAATATCTCGAGCTTGGCGGCGTCGCGATCCTGCGCCGGACGCTGCAACCGTTCCTTCTGCACGCCAGCGTCGATGCCGTCGCTGTTGTCATCCACGCCGACGATCGCGCGCTGTATGACGCGGCAACAACCGGTCTTGGCGGCAAACTGCTGCCGCCGGTTGCGGGCGGAGCAACGCGTCAGCAGTCGGTGCGGCTCGGGCTCGAAGCGCTCGAGCCTGGCAGGCATGACCGGGTGTTGATCCACGATGCGGCCCGGCCGTTCGTTGGCGCCGATATCATCAGCCGGGTGGTGGCCGCTCTCTCGACGGGACCGGCCGCCATTGCAGCCGTGCCGATGGCCGACACGCTCAAGCAGACCAATGCCAGCGGGATCATCACCGGCACACTGCCGCGCGATCACGTCTGGCGCGCGCAAACGCCTCAAGCGTTTACGTTCCGGACCATTCTCGACGCGCATCTGCGGGCCGTGAGGGAGGGGGCGCTGGGCTTTACCGACGACGCGGCCCTGGCGGAGTGGGCCGGGATGCCGGTTGCGATTGCGCTTGGATCAGAATCAAACCGCAAGATCACGACCGCAGACGATATTGCGATGGCAGAGCGCGACTTGAGAGGCGATGGACCGATGTTTGAAACCCGCACCGCCACCGGCTTCGACGTCCACAAATTTGCAGCCGGCGATCACGTCTGGCTCGGCGGCGTCAGGATTGCGCACGACGCGCGCCTCGACGGCCACTCGGATGCCGATGTGGTGTTGCACGCGCTGACGGATGCGCTGCTGGGCACCATCGGCGACGGCGACATCGGCCAACACTTCCCGCCGAGCGATCCGCAATGGAAAGGCGCAGCGTCGGTTCTGTTTTTGGAAGACGCCGCGCGCCGGGTGGCCGCGCGTGGCGGGCGGATCATCAACGTCGACGTGACGATCCTCGCCGAAGCCCCCAAGGTTGGGCCGCACCGGGACGCCATGCAGGCCGCGATCGGCAAAGCGCTTTGCTTGTCGCCGGATCGGATCGGCATCAAGGCCACGACAACGGAGGGCCTGGGCTTTGTCGGCCGGCGCGAG
>JANMOL010000175.1:0-3431 GCA_031369245.1 Hyphomicrobium sp.
GCCGCTCAATCCCGTCCACTTGCCGATGCCGAGATCGATGTTAGGCGCGGTCTTGAGACCAATGGAATGAACGTCAGCGTTCGAGCTGAACGGACCCGAATAGTTGGCCGCGATTTCGCCGATGAACCAAGTGTTGTAGCCGGTTGCGCCGTAGAACAGCGGATCGTAGCCTTCGTTATCAGCCGTGTTGGGGTCATCGCCCGAGAAGCTGGCGAAGCGGTAGTAAAGCGTCGGCGTCCAGGTTGCCGCCGAGAACGTGTAGCTCGGGCTGATATACCAAGCGTAGGCGTCAAGTGCTGCGCACTGTACGGCGACGGTGCAGCTGGCAACGGAGTCGCTCGTCTCGTCGACGTAACGGCCCGACAGCGTGAAGTCTTTGATGCCGAAGCTGGTGTTACCATAGATGCTAAAGAGGTTCATGCCGTCGGTGGCTGGCGTGAACGGCAGGACCACATTGAGCGGATCCTCGACATCGAGGCCGCGGATAAACTGACCGCCGATCATGCCGTAGGTTTTATCGACGTATTCGATGTTGCCGCCGGCAATGGCGCGCTGGCCGTTCTGGCCCTTCTCAGATTCGATGTAATAGGCGTCAAAGCGGAATGGCGTCCCGGTTTCGACGTTGAGGATTGCGGTCTGCGAGAAAACACGGCGCGGGTTCGTGTAGTAAGAGCCACCTTCGTCGTACTGTTCGCCGTATCCGCGACCCGATGTCGGCTGGTCACCGGCGATCAAGAAACCATCGCCTTGGACCCATTTCTGACGGCCGCCCGAAATCTTCATGCTGGGTCCGCCCTCGGTACCCGATGTCCATTCGAGACCGCCGTAGGCATCCTGAACCTGACCGCCGCCCTCGTCGCCGATTGCCGAGGCGATCGCATCGCCCTGCCCGCGGATGCCGTTGACGACACCGGTGAGGACCCCGAAGGCTTTCCAGTTGGCGTCGAGCTTTTGCTCGAGCTTGAAGCCCATGATGGCATAGCCTTCCGACCATGAGACATCACTGAGTGGCTGACGAAGTGCGGAGAGACCAAAATCGCGGGTGACGTGAAAGAGGCCAACCCCAATTTCAGCCGTGAATTCAAATTTAGTGCCGTCTTTATTGTAGAGTTCGACGGCCGAAGCGTTCTGAGCTCCAACGATGCCGAGACCGGCGGCGAGCGAGAGGCTCACTGCAGAGACCGTGGCGGCAGACTTGAAATTTCGCATGACGTGCCCCTGAGTGAGAACTTGTATCGATTAGTCGACCGCGTTTCCCATACAAGACGCGGGAATCAGCTCGTGTAATGCTGTCGTGAGTAAACGACAGCAAGCGTTCCTGACTCAAGACTATAGGCGACAAATACTTGTCTGAGAACGACGCGGCTGACAAAAATACAAACAGTGGCATTTTTGCCGACCTGCCAAAGGTCGCAAAAATTGATTTGAATCAACCGCCGACCGGGCGTTAGATCGACTTGCCCTAATGTCGCGGCTTCGCCGGCCTCGCTGTTCATTTTAGGCCTGCGACTGGCGCTCACGGAGCACTGATCCTCGTGCCGAAAGAAATCGGAGACATTCGCAAGGTTGGTTTTCTCACCCTGAACGAATTCTCGATGATCGCGTTCACGAGTGCTATCGAAGTCCTGCGGATGGCCAACCATTTGAGCGGGCAGGATTTTTACGAGTGGAAAGTGCTTTCGCTTGATGGCAGTCCGGTGGCCTCGAGTAGCGGCTTAACAACCCAGCATTGTGCTGCCTACGATGACAGCGAGCACTTTGACATTGTGTTCGTGTGCGGCGGCACCAACATCACCAGATTTGTCGACGATCGCGTGACCGCTTTGCTGCGGCGGGTAGCACATAATGGCGTGATGCTGGGCGGGCTGTGCACCGGCACGTTTGCGCTGGTCGAATCCGGTCTGCTCGATGGCTATCAATGCACCATCCACTGGGAGAATATGGCCGGGCTTCAGGAAAACTACCGGCGCGTCCGGTTCCTCGAAGAACTGTTCGTGATTGATCGTGACCGGATCACATGCACCGGCGGGATTGCGCCTATCGATATGATGCTGTCGCTGGTCCGTGCGCGTTTTGGCAAGACGCTGGTGGCTGAGATCTCAGGCCAGTTTATTCTGGATCGTGTTCGCGATAGCGACGACCGGCAATACATTCCGCTCGCCACACGGCTCGGCTCGGGTCAGCAGACCCTGCGAAAGGTCGCGGAATTGATGGAAGCCAACTTCGAGGAGCCGCTGACGGCGGTCGAGCTTGCCCAGCTCGCGGGGCTGTCTTTGCGCCAGGTTCAGCGCCTGTTCCACGAAACGCTCGGGACCACACCGACGAAGTATTACCTCAGACTCCGCCTGCAGCGCGCCCGTGCCTTGCTGGTTCAATCGGGCATGTCGATCACCCAAATCGCCCTAGCCTGCGGTTTCCAATCGGCCTGCCATTTCAGCAAGTCGTATCGCGCGATGTACGGGCGATCGCCAAGGAGCGAGCGGCAGCAGCCGTTGTTTGGCACTGCAACAGGCGTACCGCCAGGGCGGCGGCGCGAAGCGGCCGGTGGCGCCAAGGCCTGATCCGCATGGGGCCCGCATTGGGCCTGCATTGAGCCAGCGTGTTGGCATGGCGGGCGAACCGTCGGGTGAAAACCGCGGACAGGCAGCCAAAATCAGCCCCTTACCGGCAGGCGTAAAACCGCCAGATCGTGTCGCAATTATTAAATCGACGACGACCCCTATTGCTATTTTGTCGCAACGTGATCGTCTCAGGGTTGGCCTGTTCAACGTCACCAGACGGGAAATTGCAGACCCTTGCCCGCTGCCAAACCGGCGGGTTTCTTTGTGAAATGTGCTTGCTTGCTCCAACGGAAGGATTTGTCATGAAACGCGTCGTGATCGGTGTCGCACTGGCTCTGGGTTTTGTCGCAACATCTGCGCAGGCCGAAGATGCCACCTGCAAAAAGGTGCGCTTTGCAGACGTCGGCTGGACCGACATTCAAGTAACTACGGGTACGACACAGGTCATTCTCGAAGCGCTCGGCTATGAAGCGGAAGTCAAAACGCTGTCGGTGCCGGTGGCGTACGCCTCGCTCAAGAACAAGGACATCGACGTGTTCCTCGGCAACTGGATGCCGAGCATGACAGCCGACGTCAAAGCCTACATGGATGACAAGTCGGTCGAGTCGATCGGGGTCAATCTCGAGAACGCTGGCTACGGTTTGGTTGTGCCGCAGTACGTCGCGGACGCAGGCGTCAAGGGCCTGGCTGATCTTGGGGCCAACAAAGACAAGTTCAGCGGCAAGATTTACGGCATCGAAGCCGGCAACGACGGCAATCGCATCATCACGGAAATGATTGCTAAGCCTGAAAACAAGCTGGCTGGCTTCGAAATCGTCGAGAGCTCCGAAGCCGGCATGCTGACCCAGGCCGAGCAGGCCATGAAAAAGA
>JANMOL010000567.1:0-3168 GCA_031369245.1 Hyphomicrobium sp.
GGCCGGCGCCGCGCCCGCCCAGCAGGAACGCGGCCGATGGCTCACGGAACCCCACGAGCCCGACGCTGACGTTCGGATCGCATGACGTCTCAACGAAGCGCTGCATTTGCCGGGCCGGCCAGATCGCATCGATGCCGGGCAGCACCGCACCGAGCAGCGTGACGGCAAACAAAGCCAGGGCCGCGACACCCGACAGCGCCCAGTTCTGCAACTGCCCGGCGCGGCCCTCGCCTGCACTGATGTAAAACAACGCGGCCACAACCAGGATCAGCGGCACAATCCACAGCGGCGGCATCTCACGCAGGATGGCATAAGGCGCAGTGAACAGGGCCAGCGCAAACAGCGCGGCGAGCGGCGGCCATGCAATGAAATGCCAGGCCGGTGCGGGCGACTTGCCGTGCTCGGCTGTGACGAGCATGGCCACGGCGATGGCCAGCGCCGGATACAGCACCTGCACCGTGTAGGTGCCGGGCTTTGAGGATATCAGCTCCAAGTACAGCAGGTATCCGATAACCCAAGCCAGCAGAAAGCGCGCTAATTTTGCGTCACGCCCGATCCACAGCTTGAGCAAAGCCGGTGCAATGAGCGCGGTGCCGGGCAAAAAGCCAAGCAGCATCGCAGCCACGAACGTTCCAGGGAACGCCCTGAGCTTCATATCCTGCGCGCCGCCGAGCGCTTCGAAAAACGCTTTGAAACCCATGCCGGAAAACGGCACGCCGTCTTGATACGCCCGCACCATGAGCCACGGCGCAGCAAGCGCGAGCGCGATCGGCAGGCCCGTCGAAATGCGCAGACGCTGCCACCACCACGCATCGCGGTCCATGGCATACAGCGCGATCAGCGTGACCGTGACAAGGATCGGGGTGTGCAGGGCATTGACCAGCATGCCAAAGCCGACCGCACTCCAAAACAGGCGCGGCAGCCAGATCGGCGCGGCAGCTTGATGATTGGCATCCTCATCGTCGGCATAGAGCCGCAACAGGCACAGCATCGCGACCACGGCCGGCAGCAAAGCCAATCCGTCGGTGATCGCCAGTGTCGCGACCAGCACCGTCAGAGGTGCCACCGCAAACAGCGCCGCCGCGATCAACGCGGGCCGCGCGCCGATCAATGGCGCGGCGAGCCAATACAGCGCCAGCACCGCCAGCGTGACGGCGATCAACCCGGGCAGGCGATAAACGGTGATGTCGCGCGCGTGATCCGCCCCCGCCAGCGTTGCCGAAAGAGCCTGCGCCCAATACGTGCCGATCGGGCGGAAGGCATGAACCACATCGCCATAGCGCGGATCGAGCCACTGCCCATGCGCCACCATTTCGCGGGTCGTCTCGGCGTAGACGACTTCGGTGCGGTCGACGGGCGGCAGCCGGATGACGCCGGGTAAGTAGACGGCGAGGCACAGCGCCAGCAGCACGAGCGCCGCGCGGCGCGGCCGCGCTGCAAGCACGCCGATCCACCGATCGATCGCCGCGGCACTGTCCAACGCTCTCGCTTTGGCAGCGCTCATGCAACAAGCTCTTTGGCGCTGATTGAGGTCATGGATCCTGCCGCAGCCGGTGATGCCAGCGAACATCTTCCTTTGACGTGCCCAGGCCTCCGCCGTCAATCGCCGGGTTAGAGGGGCGCCGTCACAGTAGCTGACAAAGCGACGAGTGCGGGGACTTTCAAACACGCGGCCCAGCGCGCGGCTTTAGCGCGCAACGCCGCATCGAGGCCATTGCCCTGGCTTTGATGCAACAGCACGTTGCGGGGGTCACCGTGGCGCAGCGTGATGAACTGTTTCGAATGGGCTTCCATTTCGCCGCTTTCGACGTGCACGACGAGACCGTCGTAGGCCGCATAGGATTGCCGCCATGCATGCGTGTGCGTGCTGTCGGTCTCAGACACCGTGACCGCATCCAAGCCAAACGTGATCGCGCGAGACCAGTTCATCATACGCCAAGCGAAACGGGCTTCGGACAGCCCGACCGGCACGGCGATGAGACAAAAAACGGCGAGACACCAGAACAGCACGCTGTCGCCGCGTGACAGCTCTGCGGCTCGCGGGCCGAGCAGCAGCCACAGGGAAGCTGCGGCAGCACCGATGGGGGTGATGACGAACATTGCGCCAACAAACGCCGCGCCACCTTTGGCCAGCGACGGGCTCGGCGTCACAACAACGGTTTCGGGCAGATGAACCAACTCAGGTTCGCAGGCTTGAAACCATTTTGCCCGCCTCGACGCCTCGCGCGTCATCATAAGCCGCCTCCGCGATCGCAGCAATGCCGTTAGACCCTGCAAGTATAGAGGGATCGGCTTGCCAACGGGTTAAATCCAAGGGCCGGGCGGCGCGGATGCGCGGTGAGGCGTTGCAAGTTTCGGCTGACTGAAAAGTGCATGCGGTTCGCGCCAACCCCCTCTCCCCGTCCTTGCGGGGAGAGGGATGGGGTGAGGGAATTTTCTTGACACGCATACCGGGCCCGGCCGAATGCGCAACGGTCAAGGGCGATGGGGAAAGAGCGGCGCACATGGTCGATAGTCGATTGGTCGATAGCAAATTGGTCGATAGTCAATTGGATGCGGCCGCCAAGCGCGCGCGGCTGATCGCCATCGTCAAGGCGCGGTCATTCCAGGAGGGGCCGGAAATGCGCCTCGCGTCGGGCAAGATGTCGACCTTCTATTTCAACATGAAGCCGACGATGCTGGACAGCGAGGGCGCGCATCTGATCGCCAGCCTCATTCTCGATCAGCTTGAGGGTGTCGAGGCCGATCTGATCGGCGGGCTCGAAATGGGCGCGGTGCCGCTGGCCGCCAGCGTGGCCGCGGTCGCGCACGCCCGAGGCCGGACCCTGCCAGCCTTCTTCGTGCGCAAGCAGGCCAAGGAGCACGGCACCAAAAGCTTGATCGAGGGCTTAGCGCGCGGCGAGACGATGACCGGCAAGCGCGTCGTGGTCGTCGAGGACGTCACCACAACCGGCGGCTCCGCGATCAAGTGCGCGGAGGCCATCCGGCAGGCGGGCGGCACCATCGTCCGCGTCATCACCGTCGTCGACCGGCAGGACGGCGCGGCGGAAGCCTTCGCGGCGGCTGGCATGGACTTTCATCCGCTGCTCAGCCTGAGCGATTTTAAAAAATAAATCCTGCACTCAATCGCACTGCAGCAATCGCTGAAAACGCGGCCATTGAGTGCGC
>JANMOL010000603.1:0-1629 GCA_031369245.1 Hyphomicrobium sp.
GACCAGCGGCGGCAAGCGCTGGAAAAAGTGATCCTGCGATCACCGAGCAAAGCACCATAGAGAGACGAACGTGGACCACGAGCTTCGTTCCTTCAGCCCACCAGCTTGATTAGCAATTTACGCCCAATTGAGCGCGCTTTAAAGTGGTGCCACGCAATCGTGACAGAGAAACTGATGTGACGTCGCGCACGCCAAATAGTCTGATGAGTGAACGCCACATCGCAGCCGCCGCGCAGCAGCTCGCGCAGCAGTGCCGTGTCATGCGCTCCATCCACGCCCGGAACGGCACGCCGCCGCTGCGCAGCTTTTCGCCGGGCTTTGCAGGTCTTGCGCAGATCATTACCGGCCAACAACTGTCGATCGCCAGCGCGGCGGCGATCTGGGGCCGTGTCGCGGCCGCGCTCAACCCATGCGATGCCCCGGCACTGGCCGCCGCACCCGATCACGCTCTCGCGTCGTGCGGTTTGTCGCGCGCAAAGATCCGCACCCTCAAAGCGCTGGCCAGCGCTGTGACATCCGGCGCACTCGATATGACAGCGTTGGCCGCCGAGCCCGACAAAACCGTGATCGAGCGCCTGACGGCCATCCACGGCGTCGGCCCCTGGACGGCCGACATCTTTTTGTTGTTTGCGCTGCGCCGAGCCGATGCGTTCCCGCCCGGCGTTCTGGCCTTGCAACGCGCCGCCCAGCGCCTTTTCAAGCTCAAAGACAAGCCAGCGGCCGCCGACCTCGCAGCCATCGCCGAGCGCTGGCGGCCATGGCGCGGCGTGGCCGCTCATCTGCTGTGGGCCGACTATGGTGCGGTGCGCGACGCGGCCCGCAAAAAATCGCTCCCTTCGGCCCGCCAAAAAACTAAAATCAAGCCGTGAAATCAGCGATTTGACCGCGATGTGAGGCACTAATCTCACTACGCTTCACATCGGCGACATGCGCGGCTAGTATCCCGCCCGTGAGGTGGGGACGATCGACACGATTTGGCGGACGAACCGCGAGGCGAGCTCGACTGTGAATGCTCACGTGACCATACCGGACAACTGTCCGGCTCTCGTACTGAACGCCGACTTCCGGCCGCTCAGTTATTATCCCTTGTCGCTTTGGAGCTGGCAGGACACCGTTAAGGCTGTGTTCTTGGACCGGGTCAATATCGTCTCGGAATACGATCGCTTCGTGCGCAGCCCGTCGTGCGAATTCAAGCTGCCAAGCGTCGTATCGTTGAAAACCTACGTGCGCCCGGCGCTTTATCCAGCGTTCACGCGGTTCAACGTGTTCCTGCGTGACCGGTTCTCGTGCCAGTACTGCGGCGACCGCTCGGACCTGACGTTCGACCATTTGATCCCGCGTTCACGCGGCGGTCTGACCCGTTGGGACAACGTCGTGACGGCCTGCGCGCCGTGCAATCTGCGCAAAGGCGGGTTGATGCCGCGCGCGGCCAACATGCATCCAGCGCACGAACCGTATCGCCCGACGGTGTTTGAACTGCATCGCAACGGCCGGCTGTTTCCGCCCAACTACCTGCACAAAAGCTGGCTCGACTATCTCTATTGGGATACCGAGCTGGAGCCATAACGGGCGGATGGCGACCCGCGCGGGATAACGCGGCTCAGGCCGCGCGCGATATCGGGTGGGCGC
>JANMOL010000613.1:0-1991 GCA_031369245.1 Hyphomicrobium sp.
CAGGCCCCGTTTTGGTTTTGGGCGCGGGCGGGTCGGCGCGCGCGATCGTTTATGGATTTCTCGACGCGGGCGTTCGTGATGTCAGGGTTTTCAATCGTTCTGCTGGCCGCAGCGCAGCGCTGGTGCGCCACTTCGGAACAAGCGTTTCGGCGCATGCGTGGCACAGCATCGCGGCCCACATTCCGTTGGCGAGGGTCATCGTCAATACCACGACGCTCGGCATGAACGGAAATCCCGATCTCCAACTCGACCTGACATCGGCTAAGCCCGCATGCGTTGTCGCCGATCTCGTTTATGTGCCGCTCGAAACGCCGTTGCTGCGCAGCGCCCGCCAGCGCGGGCTCACCGCCGTCGATGGGCTCGGTATGTTGCTGCATCAGGCTGTGCCGGGATTTGAAAAATGGTTTGCCGTGAGACCGGACGTGACGGCAGAGCTGCGGGCTTTGGTCGCTGCTGATATCGCGGCGGCAAGCGGATGCTGATCATCGGTCTCACTGGCTCGATCGGTATGGGCAAATCAACCGCCGCCGCCCGCTTTCGCGAGCGCGGCATCGCGGTGTTTGATGCCGACGCAGCCGTCCATGCGCTCTATGAGGGGCCGCTTGCCGCCGAGATTAACGGCGCATTTCCCGGCACAGCATCAGACGGCAACGTTGATCGCGATAAATTGTCGGCAGCGCTCTTGGCAGCTCCGCATCGCTTCAAGGATCTCGAAGCCATCGTCCATCCAAAAGTGCGCGCGTTGCAACGGCGCTTTTTGAACGCAGAAGCGCAGCGCGGCGCCAAACGCGCCGTGCTCGAAATTCCGCTGTTGTTTGAAGGCGGCGGCGAAAAAGCCGTCGATGTCACGGTCGTCGTCAGCGCTGGGGCGGACGCACAGCGCGCACGCGTGCTCCAGCGTCCCGGCATGACGGCTGCCAAACTCGACGCCTTGCTCGGCCGCCAGATGCCCGACGCGGAAAAACGCCGTCTGGCTGATTTCGTTGTGGACACCAATGGCCCGGCGGCGGCGTGCGACGCGCAAGTCGATGCGATCGTGTTAAAGCTCTCGGATCGCACCGGCACCGCGTTCGAGCGTCACTGGCGCTAACGCCGCAAAGACGCCAGCAATTAAAAAAGGGGGCCATTGTGCGCGAGATCATCCTCGATACCGAAACCATGGGTCTCGACCCAAAGCGCGGCGACCGGGTGATTGAAATTGGCTGCATTGAAATGTTCAATCGCATCCCGACCGGGCGCGAGTATCATTGCTTCATCAACCCCGAGCGCGAGGTTCCAGCCGAAGCCGAAGCGGTGCACGGCATTTCAACGGCAGCGCTCAAGGGCAAGCCGCTGTTCGCCGTGGTGGCGCCGGCGTTTCTGGCTTTTATCGCTGGCGATCCGCTGGTCATTCACAACGCCCAATTCGACATCGGGTTCTTGAACTTCGAACTGCAGCGGGCCGGTCATCCGGCTTTAAGCTTCGATCGCGTGACCGACACGCTGGCCTTAGCGCGCCGCAAGCACCCGGCCGGGCCCAACAGCCTGGACGCCTTGTGCAAACGCTACGGCATCGATACCTCGACGCGGACCAAGCATGGCGCGCTCGTCGATAGCTTGCTGCTGGCCGAAGTCTACGTCGAGTTGCTCGGCGAGCGCCAGGCGGCCCTGGGCCTGCAAAGCAAAAACGCGGCGGCGAGCCCGTCGCAGCGCACCGGCGGAAAATATTCAGCCCGCGCACGCGCAGAAACATTGCCGTCGCGCGTCTCAGCGGATGGCGTAGCGAACCACCGCGCCTACATCGCACAACTCGGCGCCAAGGCCGTTTGGCTTAAATATTGGCCATCGGGCGACCGTTGAGCCGCAAAAAAACTAAGCGGTGAGTTTGCCTTTGGCTTGGTTGTCCTGCTGACGGCGGAAATACAGCGCCGCGAAATCAATGGGGTCGAGCAGCAGCGGTGGAAATCCGCCTTCGCGCGTCACGTCAGCCACGAGACGGCGTAGAAACGGGA
>JANMOL010000031.1:0-7104 GCA_031369245.1 Hyphomicrobium sp.
TCGACCAACTCGCAGACTTTTTGGCGAAATCATAGTTGCAAAGCGCGCGCGGTTGCTGGGCGGCCGCGCGCCCCGCACGCCCCTCACGCCTCCTCGCTCACCTCAGGCCTGAGGACTGCATAAAGCGCCACGATCCCTGCCAGCATCGCTGCTGCGAGCGCCGGCGCGATCCAGTCGTTGCTCGTGAGGCGCACCAGGATCAGACCGGCGCAGACGATGCCGCCGAGCAGCGGCACAAGCGGCGGCACCTCGAAGCGCCCAGGCGCATCGCCTTTTCGCCGTTGCAAGGCCAATAGAGCCGCATTGACGATGGTGAACACAAACAACAGCAGCAGCACAGTGGCTGACGCGAGTTCCTTGATGGAACCAAAGAGCGCCAGCGGGATCAGCACCGCCAGCAGCGCGACAATCGCGATGTGCGGCGTGCGGCGGCTCTCGTGCACGCGCCCGAGCGTGTCGGGCAACAGCCGCTGCTTCGACATGCCGTAGATCAGGCGCGAGGCCGTGATGTAGTTGACGAGCGCAGTATTGGCGACCGCAAACAGCGTGATAAACGTCATGATGACGGAGGGAAACTCGGGTGCCGCGCGCTTCATGACTTCGGTCAGGGGGCTCGGCGCGCTGCTCAGTTCGCGCCACGGCACGACCGACACGGCGGTGATGGCGACCGCAACATAGAGCACTGCCGCCAGCAGCGATGCTGTGATCAGGCCGATCGGAATGGTGCGTTCCGGCGTCTTGCATTCCTCCGCGACGTTGATCGCGTCCTCAAAGCCGATAAAGGCAAAGAACGTCAGCGCTGTTCCTTGCAGCACCAGCAGGGCGAGGCCAGTATCGATTTTCTCAGGTGGAATTTCGAAATAGCTGACGCTGCCCCATGAGGACATGCCAAAGCCGATCACCAGCAACAATCCGGCGGCTTCGATCAGCGTGCACAGCACGTTGACCCACATCGATTCGCGAATGCCGCGAAACACCAAGCCCGTCATGATGAGGATGAAACCGAGCGCGATCCATTCGGTTGGCACGATGTCCAAACCCGACAGCGCGGCGATGTTGACAGCGAACACGCGCGACTGGGTCGCAACCGAGGTCAGGCCTGAACAAACCAGCGCCAGTCCGACTGTGAAGCTCAGCAGGGGCCAATGGAAAGCCCGCTGGATGACGTAGGCGGCACCGCCTGCGCGCGGGTGGCGCGATGCCAGCGAAGCGTACGACAGGGCGGTCAGCAGTGCAGCGACCAGGGCGACGAGAAATGACAGCCAGACGGCTGAGCCCACCTGGCCGGCCGCCTGACCAATCAGCCCGTAAATGCCGGAGCCAAGCATGCTGCCGAGCGCATAGAGTGTCAGTTGAAAGGGGCCGATCGAGCGGACGAGGGCTGGCTCGGTGTCCGTCGTCGTATTCGTTGATGTCACGCGCTCACCCTTTCGACCACCACCAGATGAGCTGATCATACCGGCAACGGTGCGCGCAAAGCCATCACGTTAGGATGGATCCGTAACATGGCCGATCTGACCCCAGCGGCGTGCTATGACCCGCCGATTAAAACAAAGCCCGGATCAATCGCCGACGTTCTTTTCGTCCGTGCAGGCGCGCTTGATGTAGGTCGAAGCCGACACGCCGTTGCTGATGGCGGCTGTGCGGTCGCGTACGGCACTCGCTTTCGGCTGCGGTCCGCTGACGACGCAGGCCAGACCTGGTTTCAATCCCGCATACTGACGGGTGTCGATGACTTGGCCCCAGCCACCGTTGGCAAACTGGTTGGCGGCGGCTTGCGACGGTGAGCAAAACGCGATCGCATACCAGCCGCAGACTTGTTTGGCGCTGGCTGGTGATGACGCGATGACGGCGGCTGCGAGGCCCGCAGTGGCGGCGCAAGTCAGGCTGTGCACGATCTTTGGCATGGTGGTACTCGTGGCAGGAGGGATGTACTGGGTGCCGCTCTCAACTCGCCGCCGCTTTACGGTCAGCTAAGCGCTGCTCGGTGGCCGAGACGATAGCCTTGCGCAGATCGTCGGTTTTCTTGAGGTTGCTGGGAACCGCCAGATGCTGAGCTTCGGCGAGTGCTCGCAGATTGTCCGCCGATTTAATGTCAGCGAGGCGCTTTAATAATCCGTCGCGGCCGGTTTTGGCCAGCACAACCACCACGCTGAAAAGATACGGATCGAAGGCGGGCGCGTCCGGCGGCTGTCCGGTCTTTGACTTTGCGCCCGAAGACGAACCCGGTTTTGGGGCAGCCGGCGGCGGCGTTTCCCAGACCATCATGCGGTTGACGGCTTTGGTGAGCGCGCTGGTCAGCTTTTCAGCGGCCGCGTCGTCAAGCTTCGTCTCGCGCCGGATGTGGGCGAGAAAGAATGCCCGCATCGTGTCACCAGGCCAGAGCTGCGTGCCTTTGGTCATGCGCGTTCACGATTGCCTTTGCCAGAACCTTACGCGGTGACCTTTGCCTTAGGCGACGCCGGTGTCTTGTTGATCAGCCGGACGACTTCGTCGTGCAGTTCTTTGACGTCGCCGACGGCATCACCGTATTTCTGGTCGATCGTACGGGATTGGCCGATGTAGTCAAATGCGTTGGCGATGCCGTTGCGCTGCGGAAGGAAGGTATCCAGCATCGGATGAACAAGGCTGATTTCCTCAATCAGCATATAGTCCTTGTTGTCGTCGCGCACATAGTTGGCAACGCAGGCATAGCGGCGTTCAGCAAGCGGGATGGCCGCGAGATCGTCCAGGTTGCGCTTGTCTTCGATCAGCAGCGCGACGCGATCGACGGCCAGCTGCGAGACATAGTCGGGACGGAACGGCACGATGACTTTGTCGGCGGTCTTCAAGGCGGCGAGCGCCGCGAACGACAGGCCAGGCGGGCAGTCGAGGATGACGACGTCGAAGTCGCCTTCGAACCGGCGGATCAGGCTTTCCATACGGCCGCGCACGCGGTTGGCAACCACCTCCGGGTCGTTGCTCTGATTGGCTTGCTTCAGATACAACTCGCCCTGGATGTCCTCGAGCAGCAGCGAACCGGGTACGATCGCGACGCCAGTGCCTTTGCCGGGCGTGGCGGTGACGTCGCCGATGTTCTTGACGACATAGTCGCGAGCGTTGGCGGGGATGCCGTCGAACAGATCATAGAAGTAGTCGGAAATGGTTTTTCCAGCCTTGCGGGCTTCGTTCCAGCCCTGGCCGCCCATCAGGATCAGGGAGGCGTTGCACTGCGAGTCGAGATCGAGAACCAGCACCCGCTTGTTGCTGTGCACGCTGAGCGCATGGGCGAGCATGACCGCGACCGTCGATTTACCGACGCCGCCCTTGCGGTTTGCCACTGCCAAGAAATAAGCCATGCACCGTCACCCCTTATTTTAGCGCATTAGATGTCTGCGCCCCAGACACGCCGCTAAGGCCCCTGGTCACGCACGTCAACAGTCGCAACGGACACTGGCCCGCCAGGCCACTTCCCACCCGGGCTCGTGCCGTCCGGTCTGGTGCTATGAGCCGATTCCCGCTCTCCGCTCCATCGCTTCTCCACCGCCTCTACATCGCTTCTTGAACGATTCCGGGCGCCGCCCCGAAAAAGCAACGTGCGGATGCAACTAGGCGGGAAAATGGTGCGAAAATTGCCTAAGCTCAACTCGAGAGACGTAATGTTGCGAAAGTTGTTGTGATGTGTGGCGGTCTTGCCCCCGGCAGGGCCGGATATGCCATCATCCGTGCTACAGCTTGGCGGCTATTCGGCTGACCGGGGGTTTGCCAGCCTTTTTGACGGACCGATGACGTCAACCTGATGACGAAGTGCCGACGACGGACGAGAGGGTGAAATGTCACGCCGCTATTTTGGAACTGACGGTATTCGTGGCCTTGCCAACCGCCATCCGATGACCGCGGAGGTGGCCCTCAAAGTCGGCATGGCCGCCGGCAAGATTTTCCAGTCGGGCGCGCATCGCCACCGGGTGGTGATCGGCAAGGACACACGGCTGTCGGGCTACATGCTCGAGGCGGCCTTGATGTCGGGTTTTACCTCCGTCGGGATGGACGTGTTCCTGCTCGGCCCGATGCCGACGCCGGCTGTGGCCATGCTGACGCGCTCGCTGCGCGCTGATTTGGGCGTGATGCTGTCAGCGTCGCATAATCCATCGCACGACAACGGCATCAAGCTGTTTGATCCCGATGGCTACAAGCTATCCGATGACATGGAACGGCAGATCGAGGATCTGATTGATTCCGATACCCAGTTGCTGCTGGCGGATGCCGAAAAGATTGGCCGCGCGACGCGCGTTGAAAGCGCCCAGGAGCGCTATATCGAGTTTGCCAAACGCACGCTGCCAAAGCACTTGCGTCTCGACGGTTTGCGCATCGTCATCGACTGTGCCAACGGCGCGTCCTACAAGGTTGCGCCCGAAGCCTTGTGGGAGCTGGGCGCCGAAGTGGTCCGGATCGGTGTTGAGCCAAATGGCCGCAATATCAATCTCAAATGCGGCTCAACCTCGCCGGAAGCACTGATCGAAAAAGTGCTCGAAGTGCGCGCTGACATTGGCATCGCACTCGATGGCGACGCCGATCGGGTGGTGATCGTTGATGAAAAAGGCCACATCGTCGATGGCGATCAGCTGATGGCGGTGATCGCAGACAGCTGGCATCAGAGCGGCAAGCTCACGGCCGGCGGCATTGTCGCGACGGTGATGAGCAACCTCGGACTTGAGCGCTATTTAAAGAGCATCGGCCTGACCCTGGCGCGCACCCACGTCGGCGACCGCTACGTCACCGAGCATATGCGCAAGCACGGCTACAATGTCGGCGGCGAGCAATCAGGCCATATCGTGTTGTCCGATTTCACGACCACAGGCGACGGCTTGGTTTCAGCCCTGCAAGTGCTGGCTTGCGTGGTGACAACCGGCAAGACGGTTTCGGAAGTCTGCAGCCGCTTTGAGCCGCTACCGCAGATCCTGAAAAATGTCCGCTACGAAAGCGGCAAGCCGCTGGAAGATACCCGCGTGCTCAAAGCCATCGAGGGCGCGAAGCAAAAACTCGGTGATCGCGGGCGGCTTGTGATCCGCCCGTCCGGCACCGAGCCGGTCATTCGCGTCATGGCCGAGGGCGATGACGAGAGCATGGTCTCAAGTGTTGTCGGCGACATCGTTGACGCGGTCCGCTCGGCGGCGGCGGCCTAGTCACCTCAGTCACAATACCCGGCGCTATTGCCTCGCATCTTCGCGCACGTGCCCGCACGCCCGGCGTTTACTTTGCTTTAACGCTTGAACGTCACAGCGCGTTCGAAAATGATACGCCGATTAAGCCTCCCTTAAATGTTGTCCGCGATAGTCCGTGGTGATCGGAAGTCTTCCGTCATCCAGGCCGGTGCTCACAGAGCGGCGGTGCGACACCGAAAGGGAACTCTTATGGCCTTCACACGCGCAACTCTTCTTCTCGGCGCGGCCCTCGTCCTTGGCAGTGCTCAGGGCGCGTTGGCTGCAGACCTCGGCAGCTACGGCGGTAGCATAAAAGACGGCCCGATGATGGCGCCGATGGAAGCCCCGCGCCCGTCCATTTATTTTCGTATTGATGGCGGCTACGGCAGCTTCGACGATCCGACGATGACGGAAATAGGCATCTACGATCTGACAGAAGAATCGATCGACAGCACCTGGAGCATCGGCGGCGGTATTGGCCGCAACTTCGGCAACGGTTTCCGTGGCGACCTGACCTACGATCACCGCTTTGAAGCCGACGCCGAAGGCAACTTGGCCGATCACCAGGCGACGCTCGAAGGCGTGCGCAAATTCGGCATCGAGAGCGACGTGTTCCTCGCCAACCTCTATTACGATTTCGACTATGGCAACCGCTTCACGCCCTACATCGGCCTCGGCCTTGGCTTCACGCGCAACAAGACGTCGGCCG
The DNA here is from genome assembly GCA_031369245.1 of Hyphomicrobium sp. Taxonomy (GTDB): domain Bacteria; phylum Pseudomonadota; class Alphaproteobacteria; order Rhizobiales; family Hyphomicrobiaceae; genus Hyphomicrobium_B. Next base: position 5,890 of record JANMOL010000031.1, read on the forward strand.
GGACGGTCGAAAGCTGCGGCTGCACAACGGCAACAATCGAAGAAGGATCCGACACAAATGTCGCCGGTGCGGCAATGGCCGGGTTCTCGCTGCGCCTTCGCGGCGGCGAGCAAGTTGTCCATGGCGGCAGCTTCAAGGATGGCCCGGTGAACGTAAGTGCCGGCCGCGGTCTGTATCTCGATGCGGGCTATCGCTTCCTCTATCTCGGCGGCGTTGAAACCGGCGAAATCGTCCACGTCGGCGGCGGCACGGTCATCGCGGAAGATCCGACGGTTGAAGACATCCACGCACACGAGTTCCGCGTCGGCCTGCGCTACGACATCAACTGAACTTGAGTGCCGGGCGGATTGCCGCCAGCGGTCAGAAATACGAAACGCAGAGCGGCGGCAAACGTGCCGCTCTGCACACCAGACGTGCCGGTGGCGGTGTGCGCTCCTTGGCTTTTCGCGTTCGTTGTCCTGGTTTCCTGTCACGCGTACCGCGCTCACATCATCGAGCGCACAGGGCCGTCCTGTTGGAAGGTCGCGTTCTCCTCACCCGGTCTCGCTCTGGATTTGCCAGACGTTGTGGACGTAAGGCGCTGAGCGCGAGCTTGGCTGCCAGTATTGAGGGATCGACGGCTATGAAAGTTCAATTCGCGTGCCTTTCGGTTGGCGTGGCGTTGGCGGCGGGCATGATGCCGGCAGCAGCGGCTGATTGGGGCAATGGCTCACGCGGCGGCGGCTATCCTAATGCAGCGGTTGCTGTACCGGCCCCCGTGCCGATCCCCGAATACAAACCGTCGTGGTATTTCCGTTTTGATGCGGCCCTCGGCATCGTCAATGATCCAGATGTGTCTGAATCGGGCTTCGCCTACGGCGATCTGATCGGCAGCCCGGCAGGAAACGGCACGCCGGGTGCTGGCGGCCCAACACTGCGCAACACGGATTCATCGTGGTTTGAAACCGACTTCGATACGTTTCTGACGCTCGGCGGCGGCGTTGGCTATTACTTCGGTAACGGCTGGCGCATGGATGCAACGATCGAAAAGCGCTCGAAGGATGATATCAGTGGCAACGGCTCGGATACGTGGGAATCGCATTCGTATTACACGGATTTACTGAGTAACAACGTTTACGGCACCGACCGCGCAAATGACGGCGACTCTAACGGCGACGGCTCAGTAGCTGACGGTCACACGACGCTTCGATACACCGACACCGCGACGGTATCTGG
>JANMOL010000077.1:0-3594 GCA_031369245.1 Hyphomicrobium sp.
GGGGGCGGTTTTTGAGACCTCATAGGATTCAATCATTGACTTGCCGCCGCCCGAATAGCCCGAGACCGCGTTGACGGTGATGGCGGTGTCTTTTGGGATGAGGCCGGCGTCGATCAGCGGCCGCAGCAAAGCAATCGCGCCGGTTGGATAGCAGCCTGGGTTGGCGACGTATGTCGCTGAGCGGATGGCGGCCGCCTGCTTAGCATCGAGCTCGGCAAAGCCATAAACCCAGCCCGGCGCGACGCGGTGCGCAGTCGATGCGTCGACGATTTTGGGTGCATCGGGGCCAAGCGTTGCCGCCAGCGCGACGGCGTCGCGTGCGGCATCGTCGGGTAGGCACAGCACGACCAGATCGGCGGCGCGCATCATCGCGGCCCGGGCCGCTGCGTCCTTGCGCAGCGCCGGGTCGATGCTGTTGAGCGTGATGCCCGGCAGCCGCGCTAGCCGGTCGCGGATCTCAAGCCCCGTTGTGCCCGCTTCGCCATCGATGAAGATGCGCGCCGCCATGTCAGAAGCCCAATAGGCGCTTCAGCGGATCGAGCAGCTTTTCAGCGCAGCCCATCTGGTAGGTGGCGCACAGCACCTTGTGGCTGTCGCGATAGATCATATCGACCGCCACAAACAGGATGATCAGAAGCCCGACCCAGGCGATCCATGGATAGCTATGCAGCAGCTTGGCGATATAGCTGGAGGCCACAGCCATCAGGATAATGGCAAACGCCAGGCCGATGATCAGCACCAGGGTCGACTCACCGGCCGCACCCGCAACCGCCAGCACGTTGTCGAGTGACATCGACAAGTCAGCCAGCACAATGGTCCACAGCGCCGCCCAAAATCCGGCTTCGCTGCCGGTGACTTTGTTGGACGCGAGATTGCGTTCGATTTCGTCGATTGACTGTTCTTCGCCGTCGACGATCTGGCGGTACATCTTCCAGCATACAAACAGCAGCAGCAGGCCGCCCGCCAGCGTCAGGCCGATGACCTGCAGCATCTGCTGGGCCACGGCCGAGAACATGATGCGCAGCACTACCGCGCCGGCGATGCCCCAGAAGATCACTTTGGCGCGCATCGATGGCTGCACCCGCGACGCGGCCATGCCGACCACGATGGCGTTGTCGCCGGCAAGCGTCAGGTCGATCATCAGAATGTTGAACAGCGGCACGGAGTGCGTCCGCCACCATTCGGGCGATAGCATATGCCCGATCTCGACGGATAGCGTTGCAAGCAAGCCGGTGAGGTTGGTGATCAACCAGTCCATCGTGTCACTCCAGAAGCCGGGCTGAAAAGGGGTCAACGCTTCGTTGACTGGATGCGTTGCGTCGAGGAAATGTCTCTGCCGGGCGTATTTGGCACTGCCCGGCTGCGGCGGCAACCCTCGCCAAGCGCAAAACACAACAGCCCGCCGGATAACGGCAGGCTGTTGCAATTCTTCGATCGTTGCGAAAGCGTTTAGCGCTTCGAGAACTGGAACGACTTGCGGGCCTTGACCCGGCCGTACTTCTTACGCTCGACCGTGCGGCTGTCGCGCGTCAGGAAGCCCTGCTTTTTCAAAACGCCGCGCAGGTCGGGTTCGTAATAGGTCAGGGCCTTCGAAATGCCATGCCGCACGGCGCCTGCCTGGCCCGACAACCCGCCGCCCATGACGGTCACGCGGATGTCGTACTGGGTGGCGCGGGCAGCGATACTCAATGGCTGCTGAAGCAGCATCTGCAGCACCGGCCGGGCGAAATAGGCTTTGAAGTCCTTTTCGTTGACCGTGATCATGCCTTTGCCGGGCTTCAGCCAAACGCGGGCGACCGCGTCTTTGCGCTTGCCGGTGGCATAGGCGCGGCCGAGCTTGTCGAGCTTTTGAACACGCACGGGCGCCGCTTCGGGGGCCGCGGTGGTCTTCACGCCACCGAGGTCGGCGAGGGTCTTTGTTTCAGTTGCCATGGACCTAGACCCTCACGTTCTTGCGGTTCAACTTCGCGACGTCGAGCATTTCCGGATTTTGCGCGATGTGGGGATGCTCGCTGCCTTTGTAGATGCGCAGGTTGCGCATCAGCTGGCGCTGCAGCGGACCGCGCGCGAGCATGCGCTCGACGGCTTTCTCGACCACGCGCTCGGGGTGCTTGCCGTCCAGGATCTGGCGCGGGGAGCGCTCTTTGATGCCGCCTGGATAGCCGGTGTGGCGGTAGTAGACCTTGTCATCACGCTTGGCGCCGGAGAACACGATCTTCTCGGCATTGATGATGACGATGTTGTCACCGCAATCGACGTGCGGTGTGTAGGTGGCTTTGTGCTTGCCCTTGAGGCGCATGGCGACGATGGTTGCGAGGCGGCCGACGATCAGCCCTTGGGCGTCGATCAGGATCCACTTCTTTTCCACCGTGGCGGGTTTGGCGACATACGTTGACATGGCGTCTTCTAGGCTCCTGCCCGCTGTCCGGTATCGGATGCTTCGGATGAGCCGCCGGCTCGCAAGAGCGCTGCAGCTCGCGTCCTGTACGCAGGATCGCGCCTTTGGTCAACTTCAAAAACGGTCAGCGCCCCGAAAACCCAGCAAACTCAATGGTTTTCTTGATAAGGTATTATGATACCTCTTAGTGGTAAAATAATACCGTATAGCACTTGGCGATGGTATATTTGCCGCCGCGCCGTCGGCAAAAATCGCTGCCGTGCATCGGCCCGCAAATCATGGTCTGCTGGGATGGAACGCGACGACCCTCTCGTTTCTTATTGTTGTCTCAGTCAGCGTGTCAGAGTCTGGCTTGAGTTCGCGCATGCCGCGTATTTTTTCGTCGAGGAGGAACTGTATGACGGTCACTGTCCAAGGTGTGAAGAACGTTGTCGTGACAGCGGTCGCCGTGATGTGGATCGGCGCTGCCGGGGCGTTCGCGCAGGAAGTTAAGCAGATCGCCCTCTCGGATGCGCAAGTGAAGAACTTCGTTCAGGCCCAGGCCGATCTCGCGACCGTGGCCTCGAAGATCCAGGCGGCCGGCGAGAAGCCAGATCCAGCCTTACAGACGGAACTGGAAGGTATCGCGACCAAGCACGGCTTCAAAGATTTTGCTGAACTCGATGACGTCGCAGCCAACATCTCGATCGTCATGGCCGGTCTGGATGCGCAGACCGGCAACTTCGTTGACCCGGTCGAGGCCCTGCAAAAGGAACTCGAAGACGTCAAGAAGGATGACAGCATTCCCGAAGCTGACAAAAAGCAGCTGGTCGATGAACTGTCCGAGGCCATCAAGACCACGCCGCCACTGCAGCACAAAGAAAACATCGAGATCATCAAAACGCATCGCGCTGAAATCGAGAAGGCGCTGCAATAACGCTTTTTGAACCGCAAGCGCTCCGCCCATGCAAGAGCATGTGTCCATGACTGAGCCCGAACTGCTGCGCGAGCAGCCAGAGCCGGGTCTTGTGGTTTTAACACTCAATCGCCCGAAGGCGCGCAACGCGTTGTCGCGGCCGCTGATCCGCGCGCTGCATGAAGCGATCGACAGCGCGGGCCAAGATCAGACCATCTCGGCGATTATCATCGCCGCGAACGGACCGGTGTTCAGCGCCGGCCACGATCTCAAGGAAATGACCGCCCATCGCGGCGATCCC
>JANMOL010000099.1:0-16749 GCA_031369245.1 Hyphomicrobium sp.
ATTGGGAAGGTCGCTGATGAGCCTGTCAGGCCAGCTCGATTCCGATAGCCCAGACTGTTTGCCGGGCATGAATTCGAGCGCGCCGTGTGTGCCAAAGTGCAGCACGGCATGGGCACCGAAGTCTTCGCGCATCCAGCGATAAAACGCTGAGAACGCGTGGGTCGGAGCAAAACCTTTCTCGAAAAGCAGGCGCATAGGGTCGCCTTCGTAACCAAACGAGGGCTGAACGCCGATGAAGATATTACCGAAGCGCTCGCCAAGAACCTGGATCGAGCTGCCGTCACTTTGCTGTTTGCCGGGGGCAGGGCCCCACTGGGCCTCGATGTCGGAAAGCCAGCGCTCGCGCCGCACGTGATCGTCGGCCGAAATGCGGGTGTGCACGTTGGCCAGTGCGCCAAACCGCTCGCGGTTGCCGTGGATGATGCTGTCGCGCAGCTCATCGACCGTTGCGGGCACATCGACCGTATAGCCCTGGTCCCGCATCGCCGTCATCGTGCGGTGCAGGGACTCGAACACGGAGAGATATGCCGCCGTGCCGGTGTTGCCGGCGTTGGGCGGGAAGTTGAACAGGACAATGCCGATCTTGCGCTCGGCGCGCGCGGCTTTGCGCAGCGCGACCAGTTTTTCCACCCGGCGGGACAGCATATCGGCGCGCTCGCCGCAGGGATGCATGTCACGGCCCGAGTCGCTGCCGGAGAACACGCAGCCGCGATGGCAACCGGTGCACGGCAAACCCGCCGCGTTGGAGCGGCCGCCGAACACGATCGGCGACGTGGCACCATCGAGTTCAGGGATGGCCACCATGATGGTATTTTCAACCGGCAGCAGACCGCGCTCGGAGGCACCCCACTCTTCCAGCGTTTGGAATTCAGCCGGGTGTGCCGCGATGTAGGGCACATCGAGTTTGGCTAAGATCTCTTCTGCAGCTTTCGAGTCATTGTAGGCCGGGCCGCCAACAAGCGAGAAGCCGGTCAGCGAGATCATGGCATCAATCTTGGTTTGGCCATTCTCGATGAAGAACCGGTCGATCGCCTCCCGGCCGTCAAGCCCGGTCGCAAAGGTCGGGATGACGCGCAAGCCCCGTGCTTCCAGGGCCGCGATGACGCCGTCGTAGTGCGCCGAATTCTTGGCCAGGATGTAGGACCGAAGGAGCAGCAGACCGACAGTACCTTTGGTGACGGCATTTGCGCCCGGTAATGCATCGGCCGTTTCGGCGACTCGGCCCTCAAGATCGGGATGATAAACGCCGATTTCCGGATACTCGAGCGGCTGCTCGGCCTTGATGGTGCCGCGCAGCGCGCGACGCGGGCCGTCAGCGTAGCGGTCGACAAGAAAGCGGACCATGTTGGCCATGTTCTCGTCCGAACCAGCCAGCCAGTATTGCAAGGTGAGGAAGTAGGCGCGCACATCCTGAGCCGTGCCCGGGACGAACTTGAGAATCTGCGGCAGGCGGCGCAGCATGCGCATTTGCTGGGCGCCAGCGCTCTTTGTTTTATCCTTGTTGCCGCGCAGTTTTTTCAACAGCGCCATGGGGCCAGACTCGGGCTTCTCCATGTCGAAGCGGCCCATGCGGGTCATTTTTGTGACCTCGCTGGCCGACATGCAGCACACCATGGCATCGCACGTCTCGCGCCGCGCCCTGAGGGCCGGCAGCAAGGGCTGGAAGTGATCTTCTAAGAACAGCATCGTGTTGATGATGATATCGCCCTGGGCGATATCGGAAAGGCAACGCTCAAGAGCCAGCGGATCTGCAGACCATTCGGACGCTGCATGAACCTTGAGTGACAGACCGGGAATCTCGCGCATCAGCACGGTGCGCGCGCGTTCCGTTGCCGTGGCCACATGCGTGTCCATCGTCACAATAACGACGCGAACTGATGGACCCCTCATACGGTCCAGCTCAGCGGCTGTAATGTGCTTTTGCATCGTACAGCGTCTCTAATGTTATAGTTCTAATTCCGTGGTCCGTTGCGTAGCGTTCAGTGTTGCGGCGGGCTTTGCCGCGCACGAAGAACGGTATTTTGGCGAGTTCTTTTTCGGCTTCCGGGGCCCAGCCCTGAGCCTCGGCAACCGCACCCGCGCTTTCGAGTTGCGGAGTGGATGCAGATTGCACGGCTTGAAGGGCGGCCGGTTGAGGTGCCGCCCCGGCGACCGTCTCGCGAACTTTCGACGATCCGAGATGAGACGGCGCCGCCTCGTCGTGAAATTCGAAGTCCTCGCGGAACATGCCAAGCAGATGTTCTTCAAGGCCCATCATCAGCGGATGAACCCAGGTGTCGAACAGCACGTTCGCACCCTCAAAGCCCATTTGAGGAGAATGGCGGGCCGGGAAATCCTGCACGTGAACAGGCGCCGAGATCACCGTGCACGGAATGCCGAGGCGCTTGGCGATGTGGCGTTCCATTTGGGTGCCGAGCACGAGTTCGGGCTGAAGCTCGTGAACCTTAGCTTCGACTTCGAGATAGTCGTCGGTAATCAGCGGTTCGACGGCATAGAGTTTGGCCGCTTCGCGGATCTCACGGGCAAACTCGCGCGAATAGGTCCCAAGGCCGACGACGGTGAAGCCCAATTCTTTGGACGCGACACGGGCGGCGGCAATGGCGTGGGTGGCGTCGCCAAATACGAACACGCGCTTGCCGGTCAGGTAGGTCGAATCGACCGAACGCGAGTACCACGGAAGCCTTGAATTTTCAGGCGACAGCATCGGACCCGCATCGAGACCGGTGAGCGCCGCGACTTCTTCCAAGAAGGCGCGGGTCGCGCCAACGCCGATCGGAACGGTTTTGGTCGAAGGCTGTGCGAACGTGCGCTGCAGCCATTGTGCGGCTGAGCCGGCAACTTCGGGGTACATGACGACATTAAAGTCAGCCTCACCGAGCCGAGCCAGATCGGCCGGACGCGCGCCCATCGGCGCAACAACCGCAACATCGACGCCGAGTTCGCCCAACAGCGAGGTGATTTCCTTGATGTCGTCGCGATGACGGAAGCCAAGCGCCGTCGGACCAAGCAGGTTGCACACCGGCCGGCGGCCTTCAGGGCGCAGCTCGCGCTTCGCGCCGGGAGCCGGTGCGTTCGGTCCGGCAAAGGCGCGCACGAGCTGATAAAACGTCTCGGCCGCGCCCCAGTTTTCCTTCTTCTGGTACGCGGGCAGTTCGAGCGGGATGACGGGGACCGGCAAATTCAAGGCTTTGGCAAGCCCGCCCGGATCATCCTGAATGAGTTCAGCAGTGCACGAGGCGCCAACCAGCATCGCCTCGGGCTTGAAGCGTTCATAGGCGTCGCGCGCCGTTGATTTGAACAGCTCAGCGGTATCGCCGCCAAGGTCGCGCGCCTGGAATGTCGTGTAAGTCACCGGGGGGCGTTTGGCGCGCCGCTCGATCATCGTGAACAGCAAATCGGCATAGGTGTCGCCCTGCGGCGCATGCAAGACGTAATGCACACCCTCCATGGCGGTTGCGACGCGCATCGCGCCAATGTGCGGAGGGCCTTCATATGTCCAAAGCGTGAGTTGCATCGTTAGACCTCCAACCGGGTGCGGCGGACCAACGGTCGCGCAAACAATTCGGCAAGGTCGCCGGCTTGGTCGTAGCCCTGCACCGGCGTAAACAGCAGCTCGATCGACCACTTGGTCGCAAACCCTTCAGCTTCGAGCGGATTGGCCAGGCCGAGCCCGCAAACCACCAAATCGGGCTTGGCAGCGCGGCAGCGGTCGAGCTGCCGGTCGACGTCTTGGCCTTCGCTGACGAGCGTCGAGGCGGGCAGCTGATCGAGTTCCATCGCCAAATGCTGCTTGTGCAGATACGGCGTGCCGACTTCGATCGGGTCCATGCCGAGTTCCGTCGCCAAGAACCGGGCGAGCGGGATTTCAAGCTGAGAATCGGGGAAGAAAAAGATCCGCTTACCGCCAAGCCGGAAGCGATGCGGCTCAAGCGCTGCGCGTGCGCGCCGCTCACCGGGCGCCACCACCATGTCAAACAGATCGCCATCGACCCGCCAGGCGTCGGCCGCAGCCCGCAGCCATCCTGTCGTGCCGTCGGCGCCCAGCGGGAACGGAGCCAGCAGACGTGTAGCGCCCGCGGCTTCCAGCAAACGCGCGGTCTCGGTGAGAAAGGGTTGGGCCAGCAAGAACGACGTATTGGGCCCGATGGCCGGAAGGTCGGCAGCCTTGCGCGGCGGCAAAAACGCAACGTTCGGGATGCCGAGTGCGGTGAACAACCGGCGGAATTGATCCTCGACAACGTCGGCTAAGGCGCCAACGACAAGCAGCGATTGCTCAGAATTCTGGTCTGTCCGCCGCATTTCGGGGACAAGCGATGCCAAGCACGCGTCTTCGCCCTGCGTGAAGGTCGTTTCGATGCCGCTGCCTGAATAGTTTAAGATGCGGACGCGCGGCGTATGCTCTTTTGACAGGCGCTCAGCCGCGCGCGACAGATCGAGCTTGATGACTTCCGATGGGCAAGAGCCAACCAGAAACAGCAGTTTGATTTCGGGCCGCCGCTCGAGCAATCTGGTGACCACACGATCGAGCTCGGTATTGCAATCGGCGAGCCCTGCGAGGTCGCGCTCATCGATGATGGCGGTTGCAAACCGGGGTTCGGCAAAGATCATCACGCCGGCCGCCGATTGCACGAGATGCGCGCACGTCCGTGACCCGACGACCAGAAAGAACGCATCCTGGATCTTGCGATGCAGCCAAATGATGCCGGTTAATCCACAGAAGACTTCGCGCTGGCCGCGCTCGCGGAGCACCGGCCGCTCGCCGCCACAGGCTTCGGCGTTTGCGATCGAGCGTGATGGGATCAGCACGGTCACCGCGCCACCTCCATCATGCCGGTCGCGATGTCAGAATTTTGCGTGGAACTGCCCAGCCGGGCGGCGCGGAGCTTTAAGATGAACTGCGCCGCGTTTACGACGTAGGTCGCGTAAGCGGCAAGCGCCAAAAGCATCAATGCGTGGACGCTCAAGGTGCCGGTAAAGAGTGCCACGAGATAAGCCGTGTGAAGCGCCAGCACGAGCATGCTGACCATGTCTTCCCAATAAAAAGCCGGCGCGAATAGATACTGCCCAAAGACCACTTTTTCCCAGATCGAACCGGTAATCATGATGGTGTAGAGCACCAGCGTTTTGATCACGACTGATGCCGTCGCGGCGCCCTCCCCGGCCCCCGACATGAGGAAGCGGACAACTAGCCAAGCGCTGACGAGGAACACAACGAATTGCACGGGCGCGAGAACGCCTTGCACCAGTGTCCAGCCCGACGCATCGCGCCGGCGGCGCTGGTCAGCCGTGTAAAGCGGTCTGCTTTGAGAGCTAAGCGGCTCGCCGCTGCGCATGGCGCCGGTCCCTCCCGAGCGGCCCGCGCTTCAATGCGCGGGCTCCTGTTGCGGGGAGACTATGGCGGGCTGCCGACGAATGTCAATCTAGATAGACGTAAATTTTACTTTACAAACAGTGTGCGGGTGGTTTCTATGGTGCGCATCTACATGCAGTCCGCTAAGGTCGTAGAAGTTCAACGCACGCTGTTATCCACGAGCAGACGTCCGATCAAACCAGGACGCTGTCAATCACCACCTCGGGACATGCCGATGACAAGGCGCTTGAGGATAGGGACGATGAGGGGAGGCGACCATGGCCAGCGCAAGACAGTTCGCACAAACGCAGTTTGGACAGACGGTGAGTGATTGGGGCTCCTTAGACAGCGGTTCGGTAATGCTCGACCACGAGCAACGCCCCGCCCGTCCCAATACAACCAAGCCAAACAAGAGCGCAGGCGCGTCGAAGCAAACGGCGCTCGACCGGACCATTGAAGGTGAGATCATCCCGCGCCTGATGCTGGCACACAGCTCCTATGGCTATGGCAGCGCCAGCATCCAGGCGGACGTCGAGATTCTGCCGGCACCATTTGAGGTTGTAGAATTCGCACGCCTCGCCATGATGCAGCCGGTCAGCATTGGGTTCGCCTATCTCGAGGCGCTGCGCGCGCGCGGGGCGTCGCTCGAAACGTTGTTCCTTGAGCTCATTGGCCCTGCAGCGCGCCACTTGGGCTATCTCTGGAAAAACGATCTGTGCGACTTTGTCGACGTGACAGTCGGGTTGAACCGTTTGCAGCAGATGGTGCGCGAACTCAGTCCGTCATTCGAATGTGAAACCGAGCGCCGCTCATCGACGCGCCGCGCTCTCCTGGTTCCAGCGCCCGGCGAGCAGCACGGGCTCGGTCTCTCGATGGTTCAGGAATTCTTTCGCCGCGCCGGCTGGCATGTACATCCCGTCACGCCCCAAAGTGTTGATGAGCTGAAATCAATCGTTCGGCGTGAGCGATTTGATGTTATTGGCTTCTCGCTGAGTTGCGAAGCGTGCCTTCCAGCACTGGCCGCGACCATCCAAACAATCCGCAAAGTCTCAAAAAATCAGGCTGCGGGCATCATGGCCGGTGGCCGCGTATTTAATGAAAACCCTGAGTTGGTGGCGCGCGTTGGCGCCGATGCAACGGCCATCGACGGCCGCCAAGCTATACTACGTCTTCCAGCCTTACTCGGCTTGAAGGCTACGAGCTGTTAAAACAGCAGCATAGCCAAAGGATTAAAGTGCCGCAATGGACAGCCAATTCGGACGGATGGCACCAGACGTGTTCCGCGCTCCGAAAAAAACTCTTGGAGATCTTGATGCAGACGCTGCAGCGAGGCTGATCGTAGCCGCGGCAGACGTAGCACTCGTGCTTGACTCCAAGGGCATTATTCGAGATGTCGCCATCGGCAACGATGAGTTGGCAAAGGAAGGTTTCGGCAAGTGGCTGGGGCAGCGCTGGGTTGATACAGTGACGGTCGAAAGCCGCCAAAAGATCGAAGAACTGCTGCGCGATGCCAGCAACAAGGCGATCCCGCGCTGGCGGCAAGTTAACCACCCCTCGAGCGCAGGGGCGGATGTGCCCATTCGCTATTCCGCCGTTGAAGTTGGCGACAACGGCCGCATCGTTGCGGTCGGTCGCGATCTGCGAGCCGTTGCCACACTGCAGCAAAGAATGGTCGATACCCAGCAGCTGATGGAGCGTGAATATGCACGCTTGCGGCAGGTGGAGACACGCTACCGGCTATTATTCCAGATTTCGTCGGAAGCCGTGATGGTCGTCGATGCGACGACCTTGCGGATTATTGAGTCAAATCCAGCGGCAACAAAACTTCTGAGCAAGGCTGTCAAGCGGCTCGGCGGGCGCTCGTTGCCAGAACTGTTCGATGCCGAAGGCGCAAAGTTCGTACATGCCCACCTGGCAGGTGTGCGCGGTACGGGGCGCGCCGAGGACGTAATCGTGCGCCTGGCCGGCGGCAAACAGGAATTCAGCGTTTCAGCGTCGTTGTTCCGGCAAGAGAGCATTGCGCATTTCCTCGTTCGGCTGACACCCGTTGGCAGCACCAGTGCGAGCGCAACCGCAGCAAAACCCAAGTTGTTCGATTTTGTCGAGAAACTGCCGGACGGTTTTGTGGTCACGGATCTTGATTGCCGCGTTCTCAAAGCCAATTCGGCATTTCTTGAACTCGTGCAGGTGGCGTCCGAGGAGCAAGCCCAGGGTGAATCACTCGATCGCTGGCTTGGTCGTCACGCCGTCGACGTCAGCGTTCTCGCAACGAATTTGCGCGAGCGCGGCTCAATCCGCAATTATGCGACGGTTGTGCGCGGTGAATATGGTTCGACTGAAGACGTCGAGGTTTCAGCGGTGTCCGTCGCCGACGGCGAGCAGCCGTGCCTAGGATTTACGATCCGCCACGTTACGCGCAGACCGGAGCCGGTTATCAGCGGCCGCCGCGATCTTCCACGGTCAGTGGAACAAATGACCGAACTCGTCGGACGCGTCTCGCTTAAAGAACTGGTGCGCGACACCACAGATATCATCGAGCGCTTGTGCATCGAGGCAGCGCTGGAGTTGACCGGCGACAATCGGGCATCGGCGGCTGAAATGCTCGGGCTCAGCCGTCAGGGGCTTTACTCGAAGTTGCGCCGCTATGGTCTCGGCGATCTCGATAGTGATGATGAGGACGAAGACTGAGGTCTTCGTCCAGGCCGTGGCCGCCGTCAGCATGAGCTCAGGTGCAGCCAATCCGCGCGCCAAATAGCGCTGCGCTCAGCGCATCGCGAAGCATCGCCGGGGCGCACAATACGCTAGATTTTTTGACGATCAAAAGTGTAACGCCAGATTGACAGTCTGCAGTCTGCGCGCTTACGATGCGGACATGTCTTATCTCGCGATCACTGTCTCTCGCCCGGTTCCATTCGATGCGATCGGGCTGCTAAAGCCAGGCACATCGTGCGCGCCGATGCCGGCGTTTGCCAGTGTATCGCTGGCTCAGCCACTGTCGTTCGGCGCCAATCAAGCTCTGCGCGCTCTCGCTATGCACTCTGTGATTGCTCGAGGCGTGCGATGACAGAGCGGTTCGGCTGGTCCGGTATTGTCCGCCTTGGGCTTGTGCAAACAGCACTCGGTGCGATCGTCGTTCTGACGACATCGATGATGAACCGCGTGATGGTGGTTGAACTGGCTCTGCCAGCCGTTCTACCCGGAGCGCTCGTGGCCTTTCATTACATCTTACAGTTTCTCCGGCCGCGCTGGGGCTATGGCTCAGACATCGGCGGGCACAGAACGCCTTGGATCATTGGAGGCGTTGCGACACTCGCTCTAGGCGGCGTGCTTGCTGCGGTTGCCATTGCATGGATGACAAGCAACGTCGCGGCCGGCGTTGCGCTGGCAGCCGTTGGCTTTGCGTTGATCGGTGGCGGCGTCGGCGCAGCGGGTACATCTCTCCTCGCGCTTCTTGCGACACGCGTGGCCGAGGAGCGCCGCGCGGCAGCCGCGACCATCGTATGGTTGATGATGATCGCAGGATTTGTGGTCACGAAGACGGTCGCTGGACATTTCCTCGATCCGTTCTCGCCAGCGCGCCTGGTCGTCATCACGGCAACGGTGTCGGTGCTGGCCGTGATCGTGACCGTCCTAGCGCTGTGGAGACTTGAAAGTAAAACCGGCACAGCAAGTCTGTCCACCGGCCACATCGTTCAGCCCGTCGAGAAGCCGCCATTTCGCGACGCGCTCGGCGAGGTATGGAGCGATCCGAGGGCCCGGCGCTTCACGATCTTCGTTTTCATCTCGATGCTCGCCTACAGCATGCAAGATCTCATCCTCGAGCCGTTTGCAGGCATCGTCTTTGGTCTGACGCCGGGTGAATCGACCAAGCTATCCGGCGTGCAGGATGGCGGCGTATTTACCGGCATGGTGCTCGTCGCCCTTGCAGGCAGTGCCGGATTGGGCATCGGCACACTGCGGTCTTGGACGATTGGCGGCTGCCTCGCTTCGTCCCTCGCTCTCATCGGCCTTGCGTCGGCTGGAACGGGTGGTCCCGATTGGCCGTTGCGGGCAACCGTGTTCGCGCTCGGCCTTGCCAATGGCGCCTTCGCTGTATCGGCGATCGGATCCATGATGCAGCTAGCCGGCGATGGCACAAAATCTCGCGAAGGCGTGCGCATGGGGTTGTGGGGCGCCGCCCAAGCCGTCGCATTCGGCTCTGGCGGATTTATCGGCGCGGCGGGCGTTGATATTTTGCGCCAGTTCGTCGTGCATCCCGCGACCGCCTTCACAGCCGTCTTCACCTTTGAGGCCGCACTGTTCGTTGTGGCCGCGGCCCTTGCCTCGCGGGCGATCGATCAGGCTCCAGCGAAAATCGATGACAGTGGCGTGCTGGCTGGCAGAGCCAGACTTCTAGAGTTGGGACGAGGACAGGCATCATGACGCAGATCGAAACCTATGACGTTGTGGTCGTTGGCGGCGGTCCTTCGGGATCGACGGCGGCAACCGATCTCGCGCGCAAAGGCTACAGTGTTTTGCTGCTCGATCGGGCCGGCCGCATAAAGCCCTGCGGCGGCGCCGTTCCACCGCGATTGATCGAAGATTTCGAAATTCCCGAGCACTTGATCTGCGCCAAGGTCACCGGCGCGCGCATTATTTCACCGAGCAACAAGGTCGTTGATATGCCGATCGATGACGGCGGCTACGTCGGCATGGTTGATCGCGACGTGTTTGATGAATGGCTGCGGGCTCGGGCAGAAAGCTGTGGCGCAAGCCGCCGGACAGGGACATTCGAGCGGATTGATCGCGACAGCGATGGCGTATCCCGCGTCAACTATCGAGCGGCCGGAAGCGAAGCCACGTCCGTCACTGTGCGCGCGCGCTGCGTGATCGGCGCAGATGGCGCCAATTCGGCCGTCGCGCGTCAGGCAGTTCCAAGCACGAGTAAAACGCCGTTCGTCTTTGCTTACCACGAAATTATCCGCACGCCATCGCCGGAGCAAATTGCTAACCAGCCGAAAAGCAGCTCGGCATTTGACGCCAAGCGCTGCGATGTCTTCTATCAAGGCACGTATTCACCAGACTTCTACGCTTGGATTTTCCCGCACGGAGAGACGACGAGTGTCGGTACTGGCTCAGCGCATAAGGGTTTCTCGCTGCGCTCAGCCGTTGCCGCATTGCGCGAAAGCACCGGCTTGGATCAGACGGAGACTATACGGCGTGAGGGTGCGCCGATCCCGCTGCGGCCCCATAAGCGCTGGGACAATGGCCGCGACGTCGTACTGGCTGGCGACTCATCCGGCGTTGTGGCCCCAGCCTCTGGCGAAGGCATCTACTACGCCATGTTCGGCGGCCGCTTAGCCGCCGATGCAACGGATCAATTTTTGAAGACTGGCGATGCGCGTGCCTTGGCGACGGCGCGCAAACGCTTCATGAAAGAACATGGCTTAGTCTTCCGGGTGCTCGGTGTGATGCAATATTTTTGGTATCGCAACGACAAGCGGCGCGAACGCTTCGTCACGATGTGCGCCGACCCGGATGTGCAGCGGCTGACCTGGCAGTCCTACATGCACAAGCAGCTGGTGTGGACCAGTCCGCTTGCCCACGTGAAAATCTTCTTCAAAGATCTCGCGCACCTCTTAGGACTTGTAGCGCCCGGCAGCGCAGCGTCCAACCAACCGCCGCCGCGGCCGGTGACCATGGAAGCTGAACGTCTTGGCTGAGTTTTTGGCAGAGTTTATCACCTCGGGACGTGCCGTCGTCTTGATCGCGTTGATCATGCTCATCGAGGCGGCGGTGCTCGGTGTTTACCGTGCGAAAACCGGCCGTGGCATCGCGCCGTCCGAACTAGCCGCCAATTTTGCGGCCGGGCTCTGCCTTCTTGCTGCAGTGCGATTTGCACTGGTGGGCGCTGATTGGAGCCTCATTGCGGTCAGTTTGGCGCTCGCAGGCGCAGCACACGTGGCAGACCTTAAGTCGCGTTGGCGGCCATGATCAGACACGCTAGGCAAACCTCTGGATCGCCCTGCCGCTGGTTTGTGAGACGTCGCAGCGATGACGCTCGAAGCAATTATTATTCGCGCTGACGGCGCACTTATTGAAACCGAACTCGTTCGGCTGCAGGCGTTTGAGCGCGTCTTCAGCGAAGCTGGACTAGAGCGGACGTTTGACCGCGGTCAGTTCGTAAAGTCCCGCGGTATCGGCGGCTATAAGGCTCGCATGGACCACTTTGTCCGGCAGTCCCTGCGCGGCCGCGGTAACCCTGGAGATCTGACGGCGCTTGTCGCTGCGATGCAGCGGCGAGCCAGTAAGCTGTTCATTGAAATTGTCGGCGGCGGTGCGCATGAGCCGCGGCCCGGCATGCGCGAACTCGTGGTCGCGGCAAAGCGCGACGGTGTTCGCGTTGCCATCGCGGCCAGGATGACCTTGCCTGAAGCGCACGGCTTACTTGAGCGGGCGCTCGGGCCGAACTGGCAGAGCGCGCTTGATGCCATGATCGTTTGCGAGGCGGCTGATCGCAACGAAGACGTCACGAAACTGTATAAGGACGCGCTCACTGAATTGTGCTTACCTGCCACGAGTTGCCTAGTTGTCGAAGCGACGCTTGATGGTGCTTTGGCGGCAAAGTCAGCCGGTCTGCCTGTCATCACGACCCGCAGTGTTTATTGCGCCGAAAGCCCAGGATTGGGTGGCGAAACAGTGGTCGTCGAGGATTTGCCAAGCTTGATCGCGCGGAGCGACAAGCGCCGCCTCGACCCCCTCAGCGCCGATGAGCAAATGGAACTTGTCACAGCGCTGCAGCGGCTTCACGCAGGCGATCTCGACCATGTTTCAGGTTCAAACAGGAGTAATGTCATGCGTGTTTCAGACATCCTGAAAGCCAAAGGATCGGCCGTTAAATCGATCCCGCCAGCGGCAACCATCCGGGCGCTCGCCGATGCACTGCGAAAGGAGCTGGTTGGGGCCATGGTCGTGACAGACGCCAAAGGCGCGCTGCAAGGCATCATCTCTGAGCGCGACTTGGCGCGCGGATTGGCCGATTTTGGCGGTGACCTATCAGCCATGTCGGTCGCTGATTTAATGACCAAGTCGGTGGTCACCTGCGCGCCAAGCGACAGCGTTGCGGCCATTTCGAAAGTCATGACGCAGCGCCGGATCCGGCATTTGCCAGTGGTGGTCGATGGCAGCCTGGTCGGCCTCGTCAGCATCGGCGACGTCTTGAAGCATCGCTTGGACGAGGTCCAGCTTGAAGCCAGTGTGCTTCGTGACTATGCGATTGCACGCAAGTAGCTCGCCGCCTGTAGCCGATGCATCTCTAAGTTAACACCAGAGCGCGACGGTTATCGCTTGCGCCTGACCCGTGTCTTTTGCCAAATTGCCAGCGGGAGTGAACGAGGTCGATGCGGTGGGCTAGCCATGCTGGGCCCGTGCGTCAGCGCTTCCCGATCGACAGGCCGTTCAAACATCACAATTGGGAAGACCATCAATGCCGGCGTTGTTTCCATTTTCGGCCATCGTCGGACAAGACGAAATGAAACTTGCATTGCTGATCGCGGCCGTCGACCCCAGCGTCGGCGGCGTGATGGTGTTTGGCGACCGCGGCACCGGCAAGTCGACCGCCGTTCGGGCGCTGGCAGGCCTGCTGCCGCCGATGGCAGTCGTTAAAGGCTGTCGCTATCATTGCGATCCGCATCAGACTGAGCCCTGCAGTCATATTGCTCCGGACGCTGCCCGATTGGTTGAGGTCGTGCCGGTACCGGTCGTCGATCTGCCGCTCGGCGCCACGGAAGACCGGGTGGTCGGCGCGCTCGATCTCGAACGTGCGCTGACCAGCGGGGAAAAGGTTTTCGAGCCGGGGCTGCTTGCGCGCGCCCATCGCGGCTTCTTGTACATCGATGCAGTCAATCTGCTCGAAGATCATCTGGTTGATGTCTTGCTGGATGTCGCGGCATCAGGTGAGAATGTCGTCGAACGCGAAGGTCTCAGCGTCCGGCACCCTGCACGCTTTGTGCTTGTTGGCAGCGGAAACCCGGAAGAAGGCGAACTGCGGCCGCAGCTCCTCGACCGGTTCGGTTTGTCCGTTGAAGTCAAGACGCCGGCTGATATTGAAAAGCGCATCGAGGTTGTACGCCGCCGTGACGCATTTGAGCGCGACAGCGAAACGTTCCTCAGGCGTTTCAGACCGGAAGACGATAAAATTCGCACCGAAATCGAGGCCTCGCGCGCGCGATTGGCCGGGGTCCATGTGCCAGACAGCGCGCTTGAGAGCGGCGCGCGACTGTGCATGGCGCTCGGCACCGACGGTTTGCGCGGCGAATTGACCGTGTTGCGAGCAGCCCGCGCCTACGCTGCCCTTGAGAACGACGACGAAGTCGATATTTCCCATCTGATCCATGTGGCACCGCTCGCGCTGCGCCACCGCTTGAGGCGCAATCCGCTCGATGACGCCGGCTCGACCGTTCGCGTCCAGCGCGCGTTGGCCGAACTGTTCCCGCCGGCCGAAGTCCGGCGTGCCGTATGACAGCCGGCGCCGACGGCATACGAAAACCTTGGGACGCGGCTGTGCTTGCTGCCGCATTGCTATGTATAGACCCGCCGCGCCTTGGCGGCGTTGCGGTCAGGGCGCGCGCTGGCGCAGTCCGCGAGTGCTGGATAAAACTCGTCGAGCAACTGCTGCCACCAGGGTCGCCGATGCGCCGGGTGCCGCTGCACATTGCAGATGGACGGTTGCTCGGTGGTTTGGACCTCGCCGCAACGCTGACGGCAGGGCGGCCGGTCTCAGAACGCGGGCTGTTGTCGGAAGCCGACGGCGGCGTTATCGTTCTGCAAAGTGCCGAGCGATTGGACAGCAGCAGTATCGCGCGGATAACCGGCGCTATGGATCAAGGCAAAATCGACGTCGCGCGCGATGGCTTTTCATTCGAAGCCGCGAGCCGGGTCGGCGTGATCGCGTTCGACGAGGGTATCGCCGACGACGAAGTGCCGCCGCCAGCCTTGCTCGATCGCCTCGCGTTTTGCATCGATCTGGATGCTATTCGCGTGCGCGACGCCGTCATTCCGGCTGATCTGGTTGGGCGCGTTGCTGCTGCCCGCGACCGGGCAGGAAAAGTCGATGCCGGAGACGGCATCGTCGTTGCGTTGTGCCAGGCGGCGCTGGCCATGGGGATCGACTCATCGCGAGCCGTTTTGTTGGCGCTGAATGTAGCGCGCGCCGCCGCCGCACTCGACGGCCGGTCATCGGTGACGGAAGCGGACGCGGCCCTTGCCGCCGAATTTGTATTGGCGCCGCGCGCGACGGTGTTTCCATCGCCTGAGCCAGCGCCTGACGAGGAGCAAAACCCGCCCGACCCGCCACCGCCCGAAAATCCGGAAAATCAGGACCAGCCCGACGATCCGCACGATGGCAATCAAGAACTCGCCGATATGGTTCTGGAAGCGGCCATTGCGGCCATTCCGCTTGGGCTGCTCGCCAGCTTGCGATTGCAACACGCGCAGCGTTTGCGAGCGCGGACCTCGGGCCGGGCCGGTGCCAAGCAGAAATCGGCTAAGCACGGCCGCCCGCTCGGCGCACGGCGCGGTGAGTTGCGGGCCGGTGCACGATTAAATGTCATTGAAACATTGCGCGCAGCCGCGATGTGGCAATCGCTCCGCCGCCGCGAGCGCGGTCTGCGTTCAGGGGCTGCAGATACCAGCAGCCGTCGCCTCGACATCCGCAAAGACGACTTCCGCATCACGCATTTTCGAAGCCAGACCGAGACCACGACAATCTTTGTTGTCGATGCGTCGGGATCAGCGGCGTTAAACCGGCTCGCGGAAGCCAAAGGCGCGGTCGAACTGCTGCTGGCCGATTGCTATGTGCGCCGCGATCGCGTGGCGCTGATCGCGTTTCGCGGAAAGACGGCTGAGCTGTTGCTGCCGCCAACGCGCTCCCTCGTGCGCGCCAAACGCAGTCTGGCTGGGCTGCCGGGTGGGGGTGGGACACCCGTTGCGCATGGCCTCGACGCTGCAGCGCTGCTGTGTGATGTCGTGCGCCGGAAAGGCCAGCTGCCGACTGTGATTGTGCTGACCGACGGGCGCGCCAACATTGCGCGCAATGGGGCTCCAGGGCGTCCGCAAGCGGAAGCCGATGCCGCCGTTGCCGCGCGAGCGCTGGCGCTCGCAGGCATCAGTTCGCTCGTGATCGATACGTCGCCCAAACCCGCCCAGCAGTCCGAGCGTCTGGCAGCCGCCATGGGTGCTGTCTATATGCCGCTGCCCTATGCCGATGCGTCCATGGTGTCGAAGGCAGTCCGTGCGACGGTCGATGGTCGGCATCCGGCGCGGTCACAGCCTGGGTCGAAGAGCGCATGGACCGCTTAGTTTTTGACGTCGATGGCCGCGACTGGCCAAACCGCGAAGCCAGCCGCTTCGTGACGGCGGCCGGATTTCGCTGGCACGTTCAAATCATCGGCAGCGGCCCGCCAGTTTTGCTCGCCCATGGTACGGGCGCCTCAACCCATTCGTGGCGCCGTCTCGTCCCCCTGCTGGCCCCGCATTTTACGCTCGTCATGCTCGATCTTCCGGGTCACGGCTTCACGCAGACCCCACCGAGTGAGGCGCTTACATTGCCGGGGATGGCGTCCGCAATTGGCATCTTGATGGAAGCGCTGGCGATCCGTCCCGTGATGGGGATCGGGCATTCCGCGGGCGCGGCCGTACTCATTCGTATGGCACTTGACGGCAAAATCGCGCCGGGCCCGATCATCAGCATCAACGGCGCGCTGTTGCCATTTCAGGGCGTCACCGGACCTTTGTTTTCGTCGCTCGCTAAACTGTTATTTCTCAATCCGCTCATGCCGCGTGTTTTTGCCTGGCGGGCGAGAGATCAGGCAACCGTCGAACGGCTGCTGAGAGGCACGGGCTCCTCGCCTGCCGCCGAGGACATCGATTGCTACGCGCGGCTGTTTCAGTCGCCCGCGCACTGCGCCGCCGCCCTTGGCATGATGGCGCGCTGGGATCTGAATGCGTTGGAACGCGATTTGCCAAAACTTGCGACGCGGCTCGTGCTCATCGCGGGTGGCAACGACAAGGCCATTCCGCCGGCAGATGCGGCGAAGATCAGGGCCATCGTGCAAAACGCCCAGGTTGTTGAGATTTCGGGCTTAGGGCATCTCGCGCACGAGGAAAGCCCCGGCGCGGTTGCTGAAATTATTCGAAAGGCTGCAAGCGTGGCGGCCGTTGCCGGTGGCCACGGCGCCGATTGAGTGACACTGAACGTGGCGATCGCGTGGATTGGTCAGGGTCAGCAATGCCTGGAACAGCGGCTTCAGGCCCGTTCCAAGAATATTCGCCACTATCCTCTTGCGTGCGACAAGCTGACACTATTTAATGTCACTCTATGTTGACAGTCACAAAGCGTTCTTTTGCCGTTTGCGGCCCAG
>JANMOL010000138.1:0-2562 GCA_031369245.1 Hyphomicrobium sp.
TCCTGAGTTCGAAAGAGCGTAAGGGTTCGAGGCCCTCCGTCCGCACCAATCACATCGCGCAAGTGACGCCGTCATACGAGCTGATGGATGGGGCGATTTTTTCCCGTCTCTAAACGCCACTTTCTCGGACCAGAACTTTCAACGTCTGACGCCACAGCCGGGCAAGAATGCTTTCAGGCTTACCCTCGACGATCAGCACACCTGTCACGGTTTTCCGCAGAAACAGCGCCGAAGCGTTGCCGCTGATGGCGGCGCGGACAGCATACTGTGAGGCAGCCGGGACCGGCTGGCCCTGGCCGTTCAGCGTACTGGCGACCCGGCCGCCGAACGCTTGAGCCAGCTCAATCTGGTCGAGTACAGCGGTTCCTGACGGAGCGATGGAGTTCAGCGTGACATCCAGGCTTGGTAAGTGAATATCATCGGGAACGAAGCGGCTGGACGCACCCTGGCGCACGCGCCATGCGTCGGTGGCGTCAAGGTAGCCGCGCACCTGCGCGCGCGTCGCGGATCGGACGACGAGGGTTGTCTCTTTCTGATTAATCCACCGGCCGGGGACCAGGGCATCGGCCATTTCCACGACTTCACCGTCAATCGGTGCTTTGAGATCGAGCTCGTGTATTTGCTGCAACAAACCCTCACGCTGTTGCATCAGGGATTGAAATTCCTGGTCGAGAATAACAGCGGACTCTCGATCGGCTGCGTCGCTGGTCCGGCGCGCCCGTCTGAGCTGCACAATATCGGCCTTGATTTCGGTCTGCCGGAGGGCATCGGATAGCCCCGGTGCAGTCAGCGTGAGCAGGATCTCGCCAGCTTTAACACGCCGCCCTCGTGCGGTATGAACCGCTTCGATGCGCGATGGCACGGGCGGATAGAGCGGCGCAATATGCTCAGCCTCGATCACGGCCGGTATGGCTACCCGCGATGACCAAGGCGCCGCAAGCGCCAGCATAAAAACCGCGAAGACAGAAGCCGTGACAGCGCTGCGCGGCGACGCAGAAAGTTGTTTTCTCATGGCGTACCAGGCTCGCATTTCACCCCACATGGGCTTGAGGATGAAGTAACCGATCTCGACACAGAACAAGATGATGCCAGCCAGCTTGAAGAAGTAGGCATAGATCGCGAGGGCGATGCCAGTGAACATGATGAGGCGGTAGATCCAAACGCCCCAGCCGTAGCCGGTCAGCAGTCGCCGCACAGTCTGCGGCAGCGGCTCTGGGGCGGGTAAACCCAATCCAAATAAGATTTCCCGCAGACGCCAGCGAGCGACCGCCATTGCGCGAGACTGCATATTATCCAGCCCAAACGCGTCGGCGGCGATGTGGTAGCCATCGAATTTCATGAACGGATTGAGGTTGAAGGCAAGGCTCAGTATCCAGCCAGCCGACGCCAGTGAGAACGCCAGCGTCCGCCACGGACCTGGCGGCAAGAACGCCCACGCAAACGTCGCCAGCGATGCAACCGCAAGATCGACCAAGATCCCGGCGCTGTCGATCAGGACCCGGCTACGTCGCGATGTCAGCCGCCAGGAATCCGTCACATCGCTGTAGAGCATCGGCACGCCGAGGATAAAGGCCACGCCAATCACAGGAACCCGGCAACCAAAGTGTGTTGCGGTATAGGCGTGACCCAATTCGTGAAGCAGCTTGACGATCACCAGGGATATAGCAACCAGGGCCGCGCCTTGCACTGAGAATGCATCCGCAAACGATCCGCAAAATGACTCCCACTCGCGTGAGACCAGATAAAAGCCCGCTAGCCCGATGGCAGAAAACAATAGTGCCGTTTTTGCTGAACCCAGCGGACGAACCAGCTCAATCGTTGAATTGAGAAAGCGTTCCGGCCGGAACAGTGGAATGCGAAACATCAGGTAGTTGTGCAGGAGACGTGATCCCCAGGACGCACGCTGCTTTTCCGCGAGGTTGAAGAGCGGCCGCCATCCCCCGCCGGCCGCTTCAATCGTAAGGCCGCTTAATTGCAGAAATTCGGCAAACCTTTCGACATCAGATGCCTCCACCGTTTCGGCAAATCGTGTCCACACCTCGTCAGAAATATCATCAGCAGTGCCGCCTGCGCGCCACGTCTGCAGCAGCAGATACGCAGTCCTGCCAATTGATACGAAGCGATGATTGAGCGGATCGTAGATCGTCCAGCGGCGCTCACCAAGAATGCTGCCGGCCGCTTGTAAAAGCCGCAGAACGGCGCGCAGCGCGGGCAGTGTTTTGGCCGCAGCAGGAGGTGGCGCCGTCGCGGCAGCCGGCATCATTGGCCGATCCACTGCCGCAGCGCGCTGATCGGGCGGCGAAACAGGTAGAGGCCAAGCGTCGCCTTGGGACCTTCGATCTGAGCGGTCCCGCGTGTGCCAAGCCGGACGGTACCGCGCGCATCATCCGTCAGGTGCGCAACGACGCGATGAACCGCGATGTGCATCTCGGACGCCCGCGCGCTGTAGTCGATGTGCGTGACTTCGCCGGCATAGGCCTTCAAGGGATCAGAATCGAGAAATGCTCTGACGCGCGCGCCTGGTTCCAGAACAATCGAGTCAGCGACCGGAAGATCGATCCG
>JANMOL010000150.1:0-3914 GCA_031369245.1 Hyphomicrobium sp.
CGGCCGTCCGCGCAGCGGTGCGGTTCCTGTTTCAGGCAGCCGTTGCGAAAGGCGCGTGGCTTTCGGATGATCCGCAATACCCAGACCGCGACTCTGGCTACTTCGTGCTGGCCATGGGCAAGCATGGCGCGTTCGAACTGAACTATTCAAGCGATGTCGATCTGATTGTGTTTTTCGATCGTGACAAGGCGACGCTTGCGGACGGCCAGGATCTGCAGTCGTTCTACGTCCGCCTGACGCGCGACCTCGTCGTGCTGCTCGAAGAGCGGACCGCTGATGGTTATGTGTTTCGAACCGATCTGCGGCTTCGGCCCGACGCGGGGGCAACGCAAGTCGCGCTCTCGACGGTCGCTGCACACGGCTACTATGAAACGGTAGGCCAGAACTGGGAACGGGCGGCGATGATCAAGGCGCGGGTGTGCGCTGGCGATATCGCGGCCGGCGAAGCGTTTCTCGACGAACTGTCACCCTTCATTTGGCGCAAGTATCTCGACTATGCGGCCATCGCCGACGTGCATGCGATGAAACGCCAGATCCATGCGCACAAGGGCATCGGCGCGATTTCTGTGCTCGGGCAGAACGTCAAGCTCGGCCGCGGGGGCATCCGCGAGATCGAGTTTTTTGCGCAAACGCAGCAGCTCATTGCGGGCGGCCGTCAGCCGGACTTGCGCGTGCGTGCGACGCTCAGCGCGCTCGGCGTCTTGGAAAAACGCGGCTGGGTTAAGCCCAAAGTCCGCGCTGAACTCGATGCCGCGTACCAGTTTTTGCGTCGCCTCGAACATCGCCTGCAGATGGTGGCGGATGAGCAAACCCACGACATGCCCGACACGGCGGACGGACTGGAGCAGATCGCGCGATTTTCCGGCTTTGCGCACGGCGCGGACCTGGCGCGCGACCTGACAGCGGTGCTGGAGACCGTCCAGCAGCACTACGCCGGGTTGTTTGAAAATGCCCCGGAGTTGACGGGCTCGGGCAACGACATGGTGTTTGCCGGCGCGGTCGATGATCCCGATACGGTGACGGAGCTGACACGGCTCGGATATTCGCAGCCCGCGCAGGTTTTGGCGATTGTGCGCGGCTGGCACCACGGCCGGACACCGGCGGTGCGATCGCCGCGCGCGCGCGAGCGGTTGACCGAAGTGCAGCCGCTGCTGATCGCGGCGCTGGCCGATACGGTTGATCCCGACGGCGCTATCGCCAGTTTCGACCGTTTTTTGTCAGAGCTGCCCGCAGGCGTGCAGCTGTTCTCGCTGTTGAAAGCCAATCCCGCGCTGATCCGGCTGATCGCTGACATCATGGGATCGGCGCCCCGGCTGGCCCGCATTCTCTCCAAGCGGCGGCGGCTGCTCGATGCGGTGCTCGATTCACAAGCGCTCGGTTCCGGCATCAGCGCTCAGACAATCGACGCGCTGTTGCATCAGGCCTTCCGGGCGGCGCACGCGGCCGGCGGAGACGCCGTGACGCAAGATATTTTTGACAGCGCCCGCGTCATCGGCGGCGAAGTGTCGTTTCTGACCGGCGTGCGGGTGTTGACCGGCAGCATCTCGGCGGCCGGCGCTGGCGCCGCCTATGCCACGCTCGCCGAGCGGATGGTGGCAGCGCTGCTGGCCGAGGTCACGCTGGAACTCGAAAAGGATCATGGCCGTGTGCCGGGCGGGGCCGCCGCCGTCATCGCCATGGGCAAACTCGGCGGCCGCGAAATGACCGCGTCGTCCGATCTCGATCTGATTTTGATTTATGATTGCGCGCTGGATGCGGCCAACTCGGACGGGCCGCGTCCGCTGGCAGCCAGCCACTACTATTCGCGCCTGACGCAGCGGCTCATCACGGCGCTGTCGGCGCAGACCGCTGAGGGCGGCTTGTACGAGGTTGATCTGCGGCTGCGGCCGTCGGGCCAGAAGGGCCCGGTCGCGACCCGGCTGTCGAGCTTTATCAGCTATCAGCGTGAGGAAGCCTGGACCTGGGAGCACATGGCGCTGACCCGCGCGCGGGTGATTGCCGGGCCGCCTGAGCTGACCGCCCGTGTCGAGGCGGCAATCCGCGACGTGCTCGTGCAGCCAGTCGAGCGCAGCAAAATCACTGCCGATGTCCGCGATATGCGCCGCCGGATCGAAGCCGAGAAGGGCAGCAGCGCACTGTGGGATCTCAAGCAGGTGCGCGGCGGGCTGGTCGATCTGGAGTTCATTGCGCAGCACCGGCAACTCGTGCTCGGCGCGCTGCATCCAGAGATTTTGGACCAGAACACGCTGACCGCTCTGGCCAAAATGGCGGCGGCCGGGGTGCTTGATGGGACAATCGCGGCGCGGCTGATCGAGGGCGGGCGGCTGCTCCACGATTTGACCCAGATATTGCGGCTCAGTCTCGATACGGCGTTCGACCCGGCAACCGCGCCGGCGGGGCTGAAATCGCTGCTGGCGCGGGCCGGCGGTGATACAACGTTTGCTGCACTTGAAGCCCGGCTGGCAGCTGTTTTGCGTGACATTCACGCGGCCTATGACGCGCTCGTGGTCGAGAGCTGACAGGATGTAACTGGACGGCCTCGCTCCGACGGCTAGTCTGCGACGGCCAGCCTGCGACGGCCAGCCTGCGATGGCCAGCGACGGCCTGCGACGGAATGCCAGCGGGCGGCCGTTATCATTGTGATCAATCCGCCGGGATGCGGGACACGGACGCGGGATACGAACGCGGCGCGCAACATGCCGAGGAACCTGGTGGCGACAGCACGGGTCGAGAAACCGCCGGACAGCGAGCCCGGGCCAATGTCTTTGGCTGCGGACGAGGCCGGGTGGCTGGCCAAGGTTGCGTCAGGCGATGCGGCGGCGTTTCGAACCTTGCTCGACCGGCACCTCGGCAGTGCGGTCAGCATCGCCCGCCGGATGCTGCGCGATGAAGCCGAAGCCGAGGATGTGGCGCAGGAAGCCTTTCTCCGGCTGTGGCGCGGCGCCTCAACGCTGGACGTCGGCCCCGCAGGCGTCAAGCCGTGGTTGCGGCGGGTCGTCTCGAATTTGTGCATCGACCGGGTGCGCGGCCGAGTGCGGCTGACGGTGGTCGAGGAACTGCCAGAGGTACCGGAAGATCCACGCCAGCTGGCGGCGCTCGAACAGAAAGAAACGCGGCAGCGGGTCGATCGGGCGTTGAAGAAACTGCCTGAACGTCAGCGGCTGGCGTTGACGCTGTTTCACTACGAAGGATTGAGTCAGATCGAGGTTGGCGAGACGATGGGTATTTCGGATGAGGCGGTCGAGTCGCTGCTCGGGCGCGCGCGACGCCAGCTGAAGCAAGACTTGCAGTCGGAATGGCGCGCAATGCTGGACGATCCTCAGCACTGAGGTTGAGAGGCGAGTGACAACGATGACAGACGTACCAAGTTCGGACCGAGACTTGCAGCAGTTCTTGCAGCTGTTGGAGGCCGTGCTCGAGACCTACGGCTCGGATACGCGCCGCTGGCCGCCAGCCAAGCAGCAGGCGCTGGCAGCACTCCTTGCGCACAATCCGGCTGCCCAGCGAATGCTGCAGGAAGCCACAGCACTCGACCGATTGCTCGATCAGGCGCCGGTGATGAGTGCCGAGCAGCAGGCAGCGCTCGCCAGCCGTATTGTGGCAGCAGCTATTCGCCAGCCTAGAGTCGTTGGCGGTGTGATCGGCGGCTCGGGCGCGCGGGTGCTGCCGATCCGGCGGCGCGATCATGGCTTTGCCGCCGCGGCACTGGCAGCGTCGTTGGTGCTTGGCATCATCGCTGGCCAGACCGGCACGATAGGCACGACCGCAGACACGCTGGTTGCCAGCTTGAGCAGCGACAGCGGCGCGCAGATTGCGCAAACGGACGAGGCCGACGGTCTATTGGATGAGGATTTGCTATGACAACTGAACCCGGGACAGCGGAACCCGGCGGCGCCCCGGTTGCAAAGCCCCGC
>JANMOL010000203.1:0-1985 GCA_031369245.1 Hyphomicrobium sp.
TGATCGCCGGGCTGCATGCGGCGGGCGAAACCACCGTTATTGAAAAATACGCGACGCGCGATCACACCGAACGGATGCTGCGGTTTTTTGGTGCCGACGTTCGCACCGTTGAAGCCGACGGGCTGACGCGCATCACGGTCAAGGGTGACGCTGAGATGACCGGCCGCGATGTGATTGTTCCCGGCGATCCGTCGTCGGCGGCGTTTCTCGCCTGCGCGGCGCTGATCGTGCCTGGGTCCGACATCACGATTGACGGCGTGCTCGTCAACGCAACCCGCACCGGGCTCTATACAACGCTGCAGGAGATGGGCGGCGACATTACGTTTCTCAATGCGCGCGACGAGGGCGGCGAGCCGATTGCCGACATCCGCGTGCGGGCCTCCAAGCTCACAAGCGTGCATGTTCCAGCCCACCGCGCGCCGAGCATGATCGACGAATATCCGGTGCTGGCCGCCATCGCCGCGTTCGCGACCGGCCCCACGCGCATGGACGGTCTGGCCGAATTGAAAGTCAAAGAAAGCGACCGGCTCGCTGCCACCGCTGCCGGTCTTGCCGCCAACGGCGTGGCCGCGCGCATTGACGGCGACAGCCTGATCGTCAGCGGCACGGGCGCGATGCCCGGCGGCGGCACCGTCGCAACGCACCTCGATCATCGCATCGCCATGGCGTTCTTGACCGCGGGCCTGGCCAGTGACAAGCCGATCACGGTTGATGATACCGCGATGATCGCCACCAGCTTTCCCGAGTTTCGCGGGCTGATGGAACGCCTGGGGGCGGGTTACAGCGAGCCAATCACAGAGCCGGTCACTGGGCCAGTCACTGGGCCGATCACAGAGCAAGTCACGAAGCCCGGCCGGGAGCCGAAGGCATGACCGATTTCGTCTCGTTCATGGAATGCGTGAATGCGCCCAGCCGGGCGTGCCTGACGTCGCCAGCCTTTTTAGGTCCGATCGTTGTGGGCCTCGTGCTGGTGGCGGTCGGGGCGTTTGCTGCGCTGCGCGATCGCCGCCGGTTCCGCGTCCTGCGCCGCCTGGGGTTGAAAACTGCTGGCGTGATCCTCGGCGTCAGCACGCTCGGGCTAGCATACTTTTTTGCCTTCAGTCCGGATCAGGTCCTGGGCACCAGCAGTTCGGCGCTGTCGGAGACGGCGTGGCTTACAGCCGTCATGGGCTTTGGCGCGGGGTTATCGCTGCTGATCGGGGTTGCCGGCTTTGCGCTCGGCGGCTGGATCGTGAAGCGCAAGCGGGCGGCTGCCGGTGAGCCGGCGGCGCTAATCATTGCCATCGACGGCCCGGCCGCGTCCGGCAAGGGCACGCTCGCCAAACGCATCGCGGCGCATTTCAACGTCCCGTGCCTCGATACCGGGTTGCTGTATCGCGCGGTCGCACGCGACGTGATCAGCCGCGGCGGCGACCTGAGTGACGTGTCCGCCGCCGTTGCCGCCGCCCGAGGGCTCGATCCCGCGACACTCGACGATCCAGCTTTGCGCGGGCCCGCGGCCGGTGACGCCGCCTCGATCGTCGCTAAAATCCCGGACGTGCGGCGTGCGCTGCTCGACTACCAGCGGGCCTTTGCCCGCCAGCTAGGCGGGGCGGTGCTCGACGGGCGCGATATCGGCACCGTCGTGTGTCCCGACGCCGGTATCAAAATTTACGTGACGGCGACGCCCGAAGAGCGCGCCCGCCGCCGTCATATCGAACATCAGGGGCGGGGTGAAACGCTGGCCTATGAAACGGTGCTGGCCGACATCCGCCGCCGCGACGCCCGTGATTCCGGCCGCGAGATCGCGCCGATGACGGCTGCCGCCGACGCCATGGCGCTCGACACGACGCAGCTCAACGCCGATCAGGCGTTCGAGGCGGCGCTGGCTTTGATTGCGGGGCGGATCAAGACAGCGTAGGGCGCATGAGGCGTGGCCCACAACGCCACCCCGATCGTCATGTCGGCTCCCCCCCCACCGTCATCCCGGCGTCGCGGCACGCGAC
>JANMOL010000191.1:0-1727 GCA_031369245.1 Hyphomicrobium sp.
CCGAGCGCCTCCCCGGCGTACGGACCGTAGGACGCGGGAAGCGTCAACCCGGAGGCGTAGTCGTCATTGTTCGCCGTACCAGGGTTGAGTTGGATGGGGCTGAGGCCCTCCATGAGGCAGCCGTCACCCGCTATGACATAGGTATGGTAGTCGATCAGATCGCCGCCCGTGCGTGCCGCCAGCAAGCGCTCGGACATCGCCATGCCAACTGCGTTGGCAATGCCTTGGCCGAGCGGACCCGTTGTCGTCTCGATGCCGGGCGCATGTCCGTGCTCGGGATGGCCAGCGGTTTTCGATCCGAGCTGCCGGAAGTTTTTGATCTCGTCGATGGTCATGCCGGCATAACCGGTCAGATGCAGGATCGCGTAGAGCAACATCGAGCCGTGGCCCGCCGACAGCACGAACCGGTCGCGGTTTGGCCAGTGCGGATCCGTTGCATCAAATTTCAGGGCTTGGGTGAACAGCACCGCTGCGACGTCTGCCATGCCCATCGGCATGCCGGGGTGACCCGAATTGGCCGCTTGCACAGCGTCCATCGAGAGCGCGCGGATCGCGTTGGCCATATCTTTGAGGCTCGGAGCGGACGCCTGGTCCGCGTCCTTCGTCTGCGCTTTGCTCATTCGCTTGAATTGCCCGGTTCAGGGGCGCTGACCGCGCCCGGGTCGTGATCGTCCCGGCACGTTTACCGGGCGATTTCGGCCTCGTCTACCGCCGCGCGGGCAAGATGAACGGCAAAACGGCGCCCTGGGTTGCCAGAGCGCCGCTGATTTGTGCCTTTGGCTGCGGCTTAGCGCGGCAGCAAGACCTTGTTGATGACGTGGATGACGCCGTTTGAGGCCTTGACGTCGGCCGAGACAATCCGCGCGCCATTGACGGTGATACCGCCGTGCTTGCGCACCGCCAGCGACTTGCCGTTGACGGTTTTGACGTGTGTGCGGCCGGGCTTGATGTCGCCTGATTCAATTTCACCCGAGACGACGTGATAGGTCAGAATTGCCGCCAGCTTTTGCTTGTTCTCCGGCTTCAGCAGGCTTTCAACGGTGCCCTTCGGCAATTTCGCAAAAGCAGCGTCAGTTGGTGCAAAGACCGTGAACGGTCCCTTGCGGCTCAGCGTCGGCGCCAGCCCTGCAGCCTTCGCTGCAGCGATCAGCGTGTTGAACTGGCCAGCGCCTTTGGCTGTCTGAACAATGTTGGCTGCGTTGACCGACAGCGATGACGCCGCCAGCAGTGCCGCGGCGGCGGCCCATTTCAAAAATGTCATCAGATTACTCCTATTATCTGTTCATCGCGAACAGGGGCTTTACGATACTGACGGCCTTGAGTTTCTGAAATTCACCGCTTGGAAGTTCAAATGCGCATCACGAATTTATGCGCGCGGCACGTTGCCCGCGCGGTGATCCAACGGCAGGATGTGATCACACTACAGCGCGGCTTTTGTTTCTCGCGGCCGGGCATCGCTTGTCTCCGGCTTTTTTTCCTCATCCGCATCCTGCTCGAATAACTTCTCAAGCCGGGCAGGGTCCGTGCGGGCCTTCTCTTGGAGTTTCTCGATGTCGGAGGCGTCTTTGTAATCTTCAATCAAGCGCCGCTCGTCATGCGCCTTGAATGTCTGGACGGTTCTGAGCGCCACGCGATCGGAATAGCCAAGCCCGCCGAGAAGCTGCCGGGTGAGTTCAAGCGATGACATGAACGTTTCACGCTGCAGGGCTTTGACGCCTAAATCGAGC
>JANMOL010000218.1:0-2627 GCA_031369245.1 Hyphomicrobium sp.
GCAAAAGCAAGATTGCTCGAGCTGCGCCCGGATCTCGATCAGGTCGAGGGGCTGTCATCCGAGCAGCGCATGCGGCCAGCACGTCAAACCAACACTGCAACGAAACTCAACCAACGGAGCGCCGAATGGCTGTGACCGAACACCTCCTCATGCCGGCAGGTCAGGATACGCGCAGCGCACCCGCGCGGCTCGATCTCAAGAGCGTCAACGATGACGGCACATTTGAAGGCTACGCCAGCCTGTTTGATCGCGAAGATCTCGGCCACGACGTCATTCAGCCGGGCGCGTTTCGCGACAGTTTAGCCGCCCGCGGCGCGGCCCAGATCAAAATGCTGTTTCAGCATAACCCGTCCGAGATGATCGGCGTGTGGGAAGAAATCCGCGAAGATGCCCGCGGGCTCTATGTCCGCGGCCGCTTGATGCCGGCGGTGGCGCGTGCGCGTGAAGTGCTGGCGCTGATGCGGGCCGGTGCGCTCGACGGGCTGTCGATCGGCTTCAAGGCGGTCAAAGCCCGGCGCGATGCGCGCTCAGGCGTGCGCCGTCTCGAGAAAGTCGATCTGTGGGAAATTTCCGTCGTGACCTTTCCGATGCTGCCGGGTGCGCGCGTCGCCAGTGTCAAGCAGCGGCCGTTCAGCGGCACGCTGCCGACGGAACGCGAATTTGAACGCTGGCTGACGCGGGACGCTGGGCTGACGCGCATCGAGGCTAGATCGGTGCTCCGCTCGGGCCTCAAAGGACTGCACGCCCTGCGGGATGCCGGCGCGGGCCACGACAGCAACGCTGTACTGGCGGCGCGCTTTCGATCGGCAACGGCGCGGCTGCTACAGGCGATGTAAGCCAAGATTTGCGCGGGGCGACGTCCTCGCCTGCGGCGACATGAGATATCCAAAAATGCTAAGTGCAAAAGTTTGGACCCTTGACGGCGTCAAGGCCGATTGGCTGCGCGTGCAGGGCGAGGTGGCTTATGTACGCACAATGGTTGCGGCGCATCGGTTGAACAAGACACTGCGACAGCAGTAAGATCAGAAGTTCAACCCCACCCACGACGAGCTCGGACGCTTTTCGTTCGCAGACAGGGCGAGCGGCGGCGCGAGCAAGGATAATACGAGTTCAAGCCGCACCCGGTTGGCACAAGCGGGTGTCGGCCGGAGGCCAGCGCGGCTTTTCGCGCGTTGGCCGGATGCGACGCCAGCACAGCAAGCGCGGCTTGCGGTTGCTGACGTGTGGGCACGCGATGCTATTGCGCAGACGCGGGCGAGAGATCCGGGGTGGAGACCGGTGCCAAGCTTGACAAGCAGCATCGAGGGAGAGATCGCGCAGGCGCACAGTGAGGCCCGGCAGGCAGAAACCAGATTGGCCGAAATCGATCTGCATTCCCTCGGCGGCGCGCTGGGCCCGAGGCCTGGACGAACGGCGAGTTCTCTAGCGGACGTTTGCTTCCCGAACGGGCAGCCGGTTGGTGTGAGAATCCCAAAGGCAAAGGCGTCAGTTCGCACACTTCCTGCAAGCGCGTTTGAGCAGTTTTTGGGCAATAGTACACGCGGCGCTACTGCAATCGAAACACCGGCCAGCTATAGAGGGCAATGGTATCGTCACCCCAACGACGATGTTGTCGGCGTCAGGCTCAGCTCGGGCTATGGCTTGACTGTTGACGTCATCCGCAGCCGCAGCACAATCATTCCGCCAAGGTTCAGGGTCCATCACAAATGATTGAAACCGCGATACACAAATATTTTGATTGCACGGTCGCGGAATGGATTCCGATGAACGTTGCGGGATTAAAAGTTGACGGCGTTTCATTGAGCGAAATCATCGCTGACGGCCGAGACGGTTTCGGGTTGGCTGGCGCGGATCTGGAAGCGGTCGTTGGCATGTGCATTCGCGCATTGATCGATAGTGGTGCGCAGCCTGTGATCGGCGGTGGAAATACGGATTATTTTTGGTTGCTGCAGCCGCAATACGGCACAACGAGCGATGAGATAGTGCACAACGTGATCTCGGAGTGGCGCGCGTCGGGCTACGATCCTGACCTTGGGGGGCTGTGGTTTGCAACGCCGGAACTCTACAACGCGCGCTGGCGCGAATAGCGGCTGGCACTCGTATCGAACGCAATGAGGATCGCGAAGATCAGATAATGTAACATGGCACTTATCCGCTACAACATCGACACCGTCCGCCTCGGTATGCGCTGCTCGCAAAGTACAATTGACGGCTTGAGGTCTAGGTGGCACCACACAACAACCAATTTGAACTTCGGCTCACGCGGGATGCTGAGCCGGCGTAAAATGAAGCGGCAGGCGGTTCGCCGCTGAAGCTTTAACACTCCAAAACCATCTCAATTGGGGCCCTGCGGGAAGCGGGCTTTGATCACGCAATGAATGCGCGCAGTGCCGTTGGCTGGCTTACTGGCCCGCCGGCGGCGTTGGCGCGCGTCAATTCAAACGTAACTCACAAGGACACCATCATGACTGATACAACCGGACTTGAAACCAAGTCGGACGGCGACGCTGTGCGCGCGTTCGACGAATTCCTCGGCGCGTTCGAGGCCTACAAGGAAAACAACGACCAGCGTCTCGCCGACATCGAGCGGCGCGGCACGGCCGATCCGCTGACAATCGAGAAAATCG
>JANMOL010000213.1:0-6119 GCA_031369245.1 Hyphomicrobium sp.
TGGGCGGGCGCGACCAGCACCAGGGCTGCAATCAGAATACTGGCTCGGGCCAAGAGCTCGGCTGGCGTGGTGTTTTCTTTCATGGCCAGCGCGAGGGCGAGCGCGCCGAGGCCTGCCGCAAGCACGGCTTTGACGATCAGCGCTGCGTCGCTTTCATCCGATCCTATAACGCGAAGAAGGCCCCGCGCCGCCTGCTCGAGCAGCGGAAACAGGGCGCTGTTGGCTGACCAGGTGGACGCATAGGCGCGAAAACCGGACTGTTCGGTCAGTCCGCCCGCGAGGATCGGCCAGGCGAATGCGGCCAACGTCGCGGCTATCAGGCCGATCGTTATCGCGAGCCGCCGCCGATCCGCGAGCAGCGGTCGCAGCACCAGTGGCAGCAACAATAGTGGCCAGACTTTTGCGCCCGCCGCGATGGTCAAGCTGAAGGCCGCCAGTGCCGGCCGGCGGCGGGCAGCAAAGACCAGAGCGAACATCACCGGCGCCATGACCAGTGCATCCATGTGAGCGGAGTTGAAGGCTTCCTTTAGGACCAGTGGATTCCACCAGTAAAGCGCTGCCCACAACGGCGGCAACGCCATCTGCTTTAAAAGGATCAGAATTGCCGCCAGCACAGCGCCATCGAACACCAGCAGCAGCGCGCGCCAGCCATTGAGGCTCCACGGCGCGAGGCGATGCGCCAGCGCAAACCCGGCTTGAGCGACGGGCGGATAAATCGTCGTCAGGTCGCCGTGATTGATGCGTTTCAGGATCGGGCCCGCATCAACGGCCAGATCATGCAGCGCCGGGGTGGCCGCGCCGGTGATCACCTGACGCGGGCTGTAAGCATAGGGATTGCTGCCCGAGGCTGAGACCGCCCCGTCCCACAGGTAGCGCTGGTAGTCGTCTTCGAGAATGGGCGTGCTGGCAAAAAAGATGAGCCGCGCGACAAAGCCAGCACCCAGCATGAGCGCAAAGACAATGCGCGATTGCCTGGCCGAAAGTACGCCAGCGCGCCGAACGCATTTTGGCAGCGCGAACGCAAACGCAAGACCCGCGCCGACGAATAGGGTGGTGATCGCCAGCACCGGCATGTCGATCACCTCGGTTTCATAACCGAAGTTGTGCGAAACAAACGCTAAAGCCGTCGCGCACAGCACAACGGCCGCAGAAGCCGCGGCCCACATTGAGACTTCGAAGTTTGACCGCCCGGCGCCGACGATGGCCATGCGCTCCATGTCCGATGGCGTTGACGGCAGGCTCACGGGGTTCGGCTGAAGCGCCGCGTCACGTCAGCCTGCCGCAATGGATCCGCGTTACGAGCCGCGTTTGGTCACGCACTTGCCGGTTTCTGGATCGAGCATTTTGCCAGCCTTGCAGGTTTTGGCTTCGGCGTTCGGCGAAAAGCTGGCGGCGCCAAGCGCGGCGAGGGCCACAAGGACGGTCGCAACAGTCAGAAGTTTTGTCATCGGGTACGTCTCCTTGAACAACACGGCATCTGCGGGTGACCGCAGCGCAAAAGCATTTTCGTTGGACAACCCATCTACGTTACGCGGGCTCGCGCAGTTTCATGCCGGAGCCCGCACGATTGCCGAATGGCCGATGAGCCTCACGTGTGGCGATTATGCCGCCGCCGGATCAACGTAGCGCGGGAAGACACCCTGCGGCTCGGGGATTGCGGTCCCTGCTGCCAACCGGCCAGCTGGGCCAAGTGCTGCAAAGGAACGCGCCGCATCGGGAACGGCCAGCAGATCGAGCAATTTGCCGGCACTGTCTGGCATCGCAGGTTGTGCAAGGATCGCGAACTGCCGCACGCATTCCGCCGTGACGTACAGGATGGTCTCCATCCGCTTGGGGTCGGTTTTCTTTTTCGCCCACGGTTCTTCCGCCGCGAAATAGCGATTGGCGTCTGCCATCACAGCCCACACCGCATCAAGGTACTTGGTGATCGCTTGCCGGTCCATTTCGCTGCGCGCGCTGGCGTAGAGTGCGTCGGCGCTGGTCAGGAGCGCTTGATCGGCGTCCGTCAAATGGCCGGGCGCGGGAATTTTGCCCTCGCAATTCTTGAAGATCATCGACAGCGAGCGCTGGGCTAAGTTACCGAGATTATTGGCCAGGTCTGCGTTAATGCGGTTGGCGATCGCTTCGGGCGAATAGTTGCCGTCCTGGCCGAACATCACCTCGCGCAGGAAGAAATAGCGCAACGGCTCGCGCCCATAGGCGGCAATCAGATCGAACGGATCGATGACGTTGCCAACGGATTTCGAAATCTTTTCGCCGCGGTTCAGAACAAAGCCGTGGCTGAACACGCGCTTGGGTAGGGGCAAGCCCGCGCTCATCAGAAAGGCCGGCCAGAAGATGGCATGAAACCGCACGATGTCCTTGCCGATGACGTGAACGTCGGCTGGCCAATAGTGCGCCCGCTTTTGATCAGCGTCTGGCCCGCTGTTGAGCAGGCCCGTGGCGGTGATGTAATTATTGAGCGCGTCGATCCACACGTACATGACGTGACCGGGTGCACCGGGCACCGGGATGCCCCAATCGAGTGTTGAGCGCGAGATCGAAAGATCTTCGAGACCCATCTTGACGAAGCTGACGACTTCGTTGCGGCGCTCGGGCGGCAGCACGAAATCGGGGTTCGCCTCAAAGTGCGCCAGCAGCTTATCTTGATAGGCCGACAGCCGGAAGAAGTAGCTTTCCTCTTCATTCCACTCGACCGGTGTACCAGTCAGTGTCGCAAATCTCTTGCCCTCGCGAAGCTCGGTTTCAGTCTCGTTGTAGTAGGCTTCATCGCGCACCGAATACCAGCCGCCATATTTTTTGCGGAAAATGTCGCCGGCCCGTTCCATGCGCTGCCACAGCTCGGCACAGGCGTCGTAGTGGCGCTGTTGAGTGGTCCGGATGAAATCATCGTTGGAGAGCCCGAGTGCTGCCGCCATCTCAACGAAGCGGGCTGAATTCTTGTCGGCCAGCGCCAGCGGCGTGAGGCCCTGCTTGAGCGCCTCCTGCTTCATCTTGAGGCCGTGCTCGTCGGTGCCGGTCAGAAAAAACACGTCGCGGCCGTCGAGGCGCTCGAAGCGGGCGATCGCATCGGTTGCGATCGCCTCGTACGCATGGCCGATGTGGGGGACACCATTAGGATACGAGATCGCTGTGGTGATGTAGAATTTTTCAGCCACCGGCAGGGTCATCCTTGGTCTTGAACGGCGTTACCGCCTGTGGGGTCGTCTGCCAGCATCCTCACGACCGGCTGCCGTCCGCCAGCCGCGCCAGCGTTGCGAGGATCAGCGATTTGCGATCGAGATTGAGCGCGAGGGCCTCGGCCTTGTCGCGAGCCAGTGTTTCCCACAGCTCGGCAAAAGTCGCAAGCCGGGCCGGGCCGATCAGGCGTGCTGCCAGCGCTTTGGCTTCTGGATCTCCCTGACCGGTCGCCTGGGTTCTGATCAGCCGCGCGATAGCCGCCATCAACAGATCAAAAAACAGCGCGAATTTTTGCTCCTGTGCAGCACCCTGCAGCTCGTCGCTGAGCGCGTGGGCGGCGCGCTGATCGAGAGCTGGGAGGGACAACAGGATTTTATCGATGCGCTCCTGCAGGGCCAGTCCGCCGCCCTCCTGTAACGCCAGAAACCGGCGGACACTGCCGCCCGCCAGCGCCCGTAACTTGCTGCTGTCGGCTTCGCTTGGCAGCAGTTTACCGTCGCTGGCCAGCGCCGCCGATGCAGCGCTGGTCAGATCCTCCGCACCCAGCGCAGACAGGGGCAGCACGCGGCAACGCGAGCGGATCGTCGCCAGCAAGCGCCCGGGTGCGGCCGATACGATCAGAAAGACGGTCCGGCGCGGCGGCTCTTCGAGCGATTTTAAAAGTGCGTTGGCGGCATTCAGGTTCATCTCGTCGGCGCTATCGACGATGACAACACGCCAGCCGTTTTCTTCGGCGCTCAACGATAAGAATGACCGCACACGGCGCACGTCGTCGACGGAGATCGAGGCTGCAAAGCGCTTGGCCTTCTGGTCATAGCCGCGACGAATGACGCACAGCCCCGGATGCGAGAGGGCGGCCACCTGCCGGGCGGCCGGGGTATCAGAACCGACATCGAGCGTGTCGCCAAATAAATCGCGATCCTCAGGCCGCGCCAGCGCCGCGCGCGCAAAGCGATAGGCCAGAGTTGCCTTGCCAATGCCCTCAGTGCCTGTGATCAGCCAGGCATGATGCATCTGGCCGGAGGCGAGTGCGGCGGCCAGCATCGCGTCGGCTGCGCCATGCCCATAAAGCCGCGCGGTCAGCCGCGGATGCGGAAAGCCATCGAGCCGGTCGGCTTCGGGCAAAACCTCGGTGTCAGCGCTCAGCGCGGCGCGCGCCATTACAGCACCTTGGCGAGCAACCGGTCGCTGACCGCCTGCCAGACGGCCGTTGCGACGCTGTCGACGGGAAGATAGCCGTCAATCAGCACGCAGCGGCGCGGTTCGTTGGTTGCGATTTCAAGAAAGCCCTGGCGCAGCGTTTCGTGGGTTTCAATCCGCTCGGCGTCATAGCGCGAAAGTGTGCCGCGCGTCGTGGCACGCTCGAGGCCGGCTTCGGGCGGCAGATCGAGGATCAAAGTGAGATTGGGCACGTCGGCCGAGACGGTGTATTTTTCGAGCAGCGCGATCAGCTGTGGCTCCAGGCCGTAAAGCTTGCCTTGATAGACCCGGGTTGAATCCATGAAGCGGTCCGAGATCACCCAGGTGCCGTCATCAAGTGCCGGGCGGATGACAGCGGTCATATGTTCGGCGCGGGCGGCCGCAAACAGCAGGAGCTCCGTGACCGGATCTTGCGGCCGGTCTTTCAAAATGAGCCCGCGGATATCCTCGCCGAGCGGCGTGCCGCCCGGTTCGCGCGTCACCAGAGTTGCAATCCCAGCGCCTTCGAGCCGCTCGGCCAGCCGCTTGGCTTGCGTGGATTTGCCCGCGCCTTCGCCGCCTTCGAATGTAATGAACTTTCCGCGTTTCATGGTACCGGGCCCTGCTGAAGGGCCGATCTTAGAGCGCCAAGCGCCGCAAAGCCATGAGAACCAGCGAATCAAGACCCTTACGGACGAGCCCGGCCGGTTCGACATCTTGCGTTGCATACAGCGGGATTTCGGTGGCCGCGCTCGATGTGCTCGTGACCCGCAGTACGGCCACCTGCGCGCCTTTCTTGACCGGCGGTTTCAACGGCGCCTTGTAGACAATCTCGGCTGAGAGCCGCTGATTGGCTGGATACTTCGGGAGCGACATCGTGATCTCGCCCTGACCGGCGAGCGGTACATACATCTGCTGACCGCCCCACACGCGGGCCTGCCCGACAACTTCGCCGTCGTCGAAAATCTTGACCTGACTGAACGACTTGAAGCCCCAGTCCAGAAGTTTTACGGCTTCGTCCTTGCGGCGGTCGGCGGTATCGAGACCGGCTGCAACGACGATCAACCGCTTGCCGTCCTGGACGGCTGATGCGACGAGCCCGAAGCCGGCTTCCTGGATATGGCCTGTCTTTAAGCCGTCGGCGCCGATGCCGAGAAACAGCAGCGGGTTGCGATTATAAAACTTGTGCTTGCGATACAAAAATTCCTTTTGACCGAACACCGCATAGTGCTCGGGATATTCGGTGATCAGATGGCGCGCGAGAAGCGCCAACTCGCGAGCCGTCATCAAGTGCTTGGCATCATAAAGCCCTGTCGAATTGGCAAAGGTCGATTTTTGCAATCCGATCCGGCGGGCTTCCTCGGTCATCAGTCTGGCGAAACCGGCTTCGCTGCCGCCGATGCCTTCCGCGATCGCGATGCAGGCATCGTTGCCAGATTGGACGGCGATGCCTTGGATCAATTCATCGACCCGGACCTTGGTGTTGACCGGCACCATCATGGCTGACGTGCCGGACGGCGCGCCGCCCTTGCGCCAGGCATTGACGCTCATGAGAAATTCGTCGGTGGTTTTGATTTTGCCGTCCTTGATGGCTTTGAACAGGACGGCGAGTGTCATCAGCATGCTCATGCTGGCGGGCGGCGCCAGGTCATCGGCAAAGAATTGGAACAGGATCGCGCCCGTGCTGGCGTCCATCAAAATGGCGCGGCTGGCCTTGGTGGTGAACGATTGCGCATCGCTGCCAGCTAGCGCCGGTAAGG
>JANMOL010000297.1:0-6139 GCA_031369245.1 Hyphomicrobium sp.
TTAGAAGTTGATCAGCGCGCCGGCTTTCACGATGTCGAGGTCTTCCGTACCGGTGGCGGCGAAGCCTGCGCAAGCCGAGCCTACACGGCAGTCAAAGTCAGCTTCGTAGTGGCGCCATGACAGCCAGAGCGACATTGCGGCTGCATCGACTTCCTGGACAACGCCCAGGCCGTACTGCGTCAGCTCGCTGCCGGTTGCACCGAACACTGCGAAGGTGTTGGTCGACATCATGTCGTTCTTGTCGCCGTATTCGCCGTAGAACACCGAGTGACCGAGCGACGAGAGCCGTGTGCGCACACCAGCCTTCAGGTAGAACATGTCGCCTTCTGGCTTCAAGTTACCTGGCGTGTCGATGTACTCGTGAGCGTAGGCACCGTACAGGAACAGGCCGCTCGAGACATGCTCGATGTAACCGCCAAGCTGCACAGCCGAGGCATCGAACGCCGGGCCGTTAACTTCGAGAACGACGCCTGGGCCGTTTTCATCCGACGATTCGTTGTAGGCAACGGCTGCTGCATACTTGAAGCCGCTGTGCTCACCCGAGTAACGGCCAGAGACCGCCCAGATATCGTCTTCACCCCAAGAGGCCGACATCGAGAAGCCAGCGAACGTTGGCGTGTCGTAGCGGATGTTGTTGTTGGGATAGCCGTCGCAGTCGCCGCCAACACCACCGGTGCCGTTCAGCGGGGCGCAGCTCGCGAGCGAGCCCCAGGTCGGGCCAAAGCCGCCAGCGCCGTTACGAACAGCGAAAGCGTTGACGTCGTACATAACGTAGTTGGCGACAACCAGCGAACCCGAACCGTCCGGAAGGATGGCCTGGTTATCTGCAGCCGACGACTGCTTGCCGAGGCTGAGGCGGCCGAGCTGGTCGCTCTTGACGAACCAGTACGAGCTCTCAACGGCGAGGGCCGAGTTGTTCAGACCAAGGCCGTTACCGAACGAGCTGCCGTTGGCGATCGCTGCCTGGGCGTTGCCGGTGATGCCGTTGTCTGCGCCCTGATTAACCAGCAGCGAGTCGTTCTGGATGGCTTCGATCTTGAGAGCGTAACCAGCGGTCCAGCCTGGCGCGATGGTGGCCTGGCCGGTGAACTTGACGTGCGTACCAATCGAGACCGAACCGGTATCGGTGATGTAGACGTTGCTTTCGTTGCCGTCATCCCAAGCCAGGATCTGCTGGGCGACAAAGCCCGACACGGTCAGCGAAACCTTGCGGTTGCCCTTACGTGCGGTCGTGGCTTCAAGTTCGGCAATACGTTCCTCGAGGTCTGCGCAGCAGTTCCCCCCAAGGTCCGCTGCAGAGGCGCTCGTGGCGAAGCCGCCAGCGAGGACGCCTGCAGCGAGAAGTCCGGTCAAGAAATTACTTTTCATATTTTGCCCCGCTCAGATGTTTGGCGCGGCACGGGTTTCTTTGACCCCGTTATCCGTCGCGCGATTGACTCAACGTCGCAACCGGGCACTGATTCGGGTATCGCCAGCAACTGCCTAGCGCCCTTGACCTAAGGGAAATCTGTCACAATCGGCAGATATGCCACATGGTGTCCAAGCCGCCTCTCACGGGCATAAACGGTTACATATCAATTGAATACGGCGTGCCGCGGGCGTTTAAAAAGACTCAAATACCGCTCTGTTGCTCAGGGGCCGGTGCGGCCTGCGCCGATATCAAGGCCGGCAGTTGCTTCGATCGTGGCCCCTCTAAAGCATCCGCCACGACGCCACGCCTCCGGCATCCTAACGCGGCATTATTTTTAAGGCGGGCATTTGAAAGACTTTATTTTTATCGGCTTAAATCGCCGGTCCGCATGCGCATGGAAAAAATGAATGCCGCCTCACAGTCAGCGGACAGTTGTTTACTTGGCTTTAACGGCGACGGCGCAAGATCCGCGTGATCCAGCCATCTGGATTAGGAGTGACACAGTGTGTCGCTCCGTTTGACGCCTCCCTGTTGACTTTCGAGCCGCTCCGCAAGGGCGGCTCTTTTTTTGCATTGTCCACAGCTGCGCCACGACCTGCCCCGTTTTGGGCCTTGTTGTTAACTATGGTCCTCTAGTGTCAGATCGTGGTATTGGTTTTTTGTTCGTAAGCGTTTGTATCGTTGAGGGTCATGAGTAACGGGTCACGAGTAGAAGGCGCGCTTTCGAGCGGCGCTACAACCGTCTCCTTCGGTGAGCGGTTCCAGTCATCGGAACAGTTCGATCATATTTTCAAACAGGGCATGGCGCTCGTCGAGCGCACGGCTGCTTATCTCGATGGCCCTGGGCGTAAGGAAGCCAAGGCGCTGACGGGCGGGGCGGGTGTCCTCTATGCAACCGAGAGCATGCGTCTAACGACGCGGCTGCTCGACCTTGCATCGTGGCTGCTGATCCGCCGCGCTTTGAAAGAAGGCGAGATCGGCGAAGACGAAGCCGCCAAGAAGCGCCGCCGCGTTAAGCTGCAGGCGTTCGGGCGTCCCTCGCACGTGAAAGGCTTCACGGATTTGCCCGACGGGCTCAAAGCCCTGATCGAAGAAAGCTTCGCGCTGCATGACCGGATCAGTCAGCTTGATCGCGCCATGAGCGTTGCACACGATCCAGACATGGCCAACGAGCGGCCGTCGAACCCGGTGGCGCAGCAGATGGGTCTGCTCGAACGGGCGTTCGCGAACAAACTCAGCTGATCGCTGCCGCACGCCGCCAAACCAAAATACAAAAAGGCCCGGGTTGACCGGGCCTTTTGCGTTGCAGATCCTGATAGAGCGCCGGCAGGCGCAACAATTAACAGCGCCGGCAGGCGCAAGAATAAACAGCGCCGGCAGGCGTAAGAATGAACAGCGCCGGCAGGCTCAAGAACGAACGGCACCCGCAGGCGCCAGAGTTCAGAAAATGCCTTCGTTCAGAAAATACCTTCGAACTTTTTCTT
This sequence comes from Hyphomicrobium sp., assembly GCA_031369245.1. Classification (GTDB taxonomy): domain Bacteria; phylum Pseudomonadota; class Alphaproteobacteria; order Rhizobiales; family Hyphomicrobiaceae; genus Hyphomicrobium_B. The sequence goes on from JANMOL010000297.1 coordinate 2,896, forward strand.
GAAGCGCGACAAGCGTCCGCCACGGTCCATGAGCTTGGTATCGCCGCCCGTCCATGCTGGATGGGTCGTTGGATCGATGTCGAGGGTCAGCGTGTCGCCCTCTTTGCCGTACGTCGAGTACGTCTGGAATTCGGTCCCATCAGTCATCACCACCCGGATCTGGTGGTAATCGGGGTGCACGTCGCCGTCTTTTTTCATCGCAACAGCCTATCTCGCCAAATGGACAGCACCAGCGCACCCCAAAGGGATCCGGTCCAGCGCGTCGAAAGCCTTGATTTCGCGGGTGGTGTAACCGAGATGGCTATGAGGTACAAGCCCAACAACCGGTCTTTTGCGTAATTCAGGGCATGTCCGGGTCGCGGCCCAATGTCTCTTGAGCGCTGGGGCCCGGTCGGGCATGGTTCGCCAGCGCATTTTTCTTCCCCGGCTTGCCCGGCTTGGACGTCACCAGCAACCGATGAGTACCCACCCCTTGCGTCAAGAAGCGGCCAAGCACTCAGGCTCCCACTCAGGTCCGGTCTTCGCCATCAGCGCGTCCGAGAAGCTGGCCGAGGATAGCTCGAAGCGCCGCTCGCTGCGCCCGCTTCTGGCACTCAAGCCGCTGATCCTGAAATACAAGGGCATGCTGGCTGCTGCCTTTTTGGCGATGGTCGTCTCCGCGATCGCCACATTGTCGGTGCCGATGGCAGTCCGCCGCATGATCGATCATGGCTTTGGCGCCAACGATCCGGGAATGATTGACAGCTACTTTCTGACGCTAATCGCGATTGGTCTCATCATTGCCATCGCCAGCCCGGCGCGCATCTACTGCGTCAACTGGCTCGGCGAGCGCGTCGTCGCCGATCTTCGCGCCAAAACATTTAGCCATCTCGCCCGCCTCGGCCCATCGTTCTTCGACAAGAGCCACTCCGGCGAGATGATGAGCCGCCTGACCGCTGATACGACGCAAATAAAGTCGGTTGCCGGATCAACGCTCAGCCAGGCGGCGCGCAACATGATCATGCTGATCGGCGCCCTGGTGATGATGTTCATCACCAGCACCAAACTGTCGCTGATGGTGCTGGTCGCCATTCCGCTCATTGTTCTGCCGCTGGTTGGTTATGGCCGGTCGGTCAGCAAGTTGTCGCGCCGCGCGCAAGATACGCTGGCCGAAGCGTCCGCTTATGCGGCCGAAAATCTGTCGGCGCACCGGACCATGCAAGCCTACGTCAATGAGACAGCGGTTTCTGAGCGCTTCGCTCAGGCCGTTGAAAAATCGTTTGAAGCCGCGCGCCAGCGCATGAAGGCGCGGTCTATGCTGGCAGGCGTCACGGTATTTTTGACCGTCGCCAGTATTACCGGCGTGCTGTGGTATGGCGCTTCGTCCGTGATCTCAGGCGAAATGACCGGCGGACGGCTCGGCCAATTTGTCCTCTACGCGCTGTTTGCCGCGGGCGCTTTGGCCGAACTCTCGGAAGTTTGGGGCGAGATGAGCCAAGCTGCAGGCGCTGCCGAGCGACTGGTCGAAATGCTGGCGGCTGTTCCTGAAATTCGCACGCCAGATAATCCCGTGGCCTTGCCGCTGCCCGCGCTCGGCACGATCGCCTTCGAGGCCGTGAAGTTTGCCTATCCCAACCGGCCCGAGGCCCACGCACTCGACAACGTCACGTTCCGCGTCGGCAAGGGCGAAACCGTGGCGCTTGTCGGCGCCTCGGGTGCCGGCAAGAGCACTATCCTTAGTTTGCTGCTGCGGTTTTATGATCCGCAAGCCGGCGTCGTGCGCGTCGATGGCGTCAATGTTGCCGACGCAGATCTCGACGCCCTGCGCCGTCGCATGGCGCTGGTGCCGCAGGACGTAGCGCTGTTTGCCGACACGGTGACTGAAAACATTTCGTACGGCACGCCCGGCGCGACACGCGAAGATGTCCGCCGTGCCGCTGTGGCAGCCCAGGCCGACGAATTCATCCGCGCGCTGCCGGATGGCTACGATACCCAGCTTGGCGAGCGCGGGACGTCGCTCTCGGGCGGACAGCGCCAGCGCATCGCCATCGCGCGCGCCGTTTTGAAAAACGCGCCAATCCTGCTGCTCGATGAAGCGACCAGCGCGCTGGATGCTGAAAACGAAGGCGCGGTGCAGCGCGCCCTTGAAGGCCTGATGGCCAATCGCACGACGCTCGTGATCGCGCATCGCTTGGCGACGGTGCAGAAGGCAGACCGCATCCTGGTCATGGACAAAGGCCGCATCGTTGAAAACGGCACACACGCTGAACTGGTCCGCAAGGGCGGGATGTACGCCCGCCTCGCCGAGCTGCAGTTTGGACGCGAAGCCGCGGAATAGGCGCAGCGTGCCCGTCCGCTGAAAGCCGCGTGATCCCGGCTACTTGATGCGCGCGGTGAAGTGCTTGCGGACGGCTTCCTCGATTGTCCAGGTTCCCTTGAAGGCCGGCTCGACGACGAAGGCATCGCCGCCGGTGACCGTGACCGGCGATCCGCCGTCAGGCGTGATGGTGATCTTGCCTGTCAGAAGGTGCACGAATTCGAAGCCCGCATAGGTGGCGTGGAACGTGCCGGGCGTCGCTTCCCAGATGCCCGAGATCATCGACCCGTCAGCCGAGGTGTGCAACACGTGGGTTTTCATCGTCGGCGTGCCCGATGCGACCGTCCAGCCGGCGAGAATGTCGGTAATCGGGTCGGCCGCGGAGCGCGGCAGCTGCACGATGGTGGGCGCACTCATGACGAAACCTCCTGAAACTGACGAACTGGCAAAGCCACGCGCAGTGCTATCACGCACTGGCTTACTGCGCACGGCTCTACCACGCACTGGCCTATCATGTCGTCGAGTGGCGTCCCAAATTTGGAGCACGCTTTTTTCGCCGCATGAACGGTTGGCTCAGCCAGTACGGCGCGCAATGCCCGGCGCGCAATGTCCGGGTCGGCACGCTCGTCCATCGGCAATAACGGCTGATCGGCCCGCCGCACCAGCTACCTATTCGTCAGCTTCAGCTCGATGCGGCGGTTTTTTTGCAAGGCTTCGTCGGCGGCGCCTGGCTCGATCGGGCGGAACTCGCCGTAGCCCGCCGCCACCAGCCGGTCGGCTGGCACGCCGCGCGTGATCATGTATTTGACGACCGAAGAGGCGCGCGCTGTCGAAAGCTCCCAGTTGGACGGGAACTGCGCGCTTGAGATCGGGCGGGCGTCGGTGTGGCCGTCGATCTGCAACGCCCAGTCGATTTCTTTGGGGATGGTTTTTTCAAGATCGGCGATC
>JANMOL010000299.1:0-6890 GCA_031369245.1 Hyphomicrobium sp.
GCAAGACCGCGGAAATCCTGACCGTCGCGCAGCACGGTTTGCACTGGCAAGCGGAACGCTCCGGCGGCGGCGGTGCCGCGGCTCGGCGCTTTTTCCAAGTGTTCCAGCAAATGCGGGCCAGTGAACCACGGCATGTTTTCAGATTTGCTCGAAACGTTGTCTCCGGACACGGCCGATAACGGGATCGCCGTCGCATCCCAAAATCCGAATTTCCAGCACAGCGTGCGGAAATCGGCTTCGATTTTGCGATAGACGTCTTCCGACCAGCCAACGAGGTCCATCTTATTAACAGCGAGGACAACCCGTTTGACGCCGACCAGATCGAGGATCGCGGCGTGGCGCTTGGTCTGCTTTTTTACGCCCGCGCGAGCATCGACCAGCAGGATCGCGACATCGGCGTGCGAGGCGCCCGACGCCATGTTGCGGGTGTATTGCTCGTGGCCGGGGCTGTCGATGATGACGAAACGGCGCTTCTCGGTATCGAAATACTTCCATGCGATATCGATCGTGATGCCTTGCTCACGCTCGGCTACGAGGCCGTCGAGCAGCATGGAATAATCCGGCAGATCGGTGTCGGCCGCCTTCTTACCGGACTTGCGGACGTTCTCGCGCTGATCCTCATAGAGATCGGACGCGTCCCACAGCAGCCGCCCGATGAGTGTCGACTTGCCGTCATCGACCGACCCGCAGGTCAAAAGATGCACGATGCCGTTGAGGTCGTGCGGCAAGGCGAGCGCCGGGGCCGGTGCGGCAGCGGCAAGGCCAGCAGATTTGCGGACAGCCTGAACGGTCATCAAAAGTAACCTTCTTGCTTCTTCTTCTCCATCGCACCGGCCTGATCATGATCGATCAAGCGGCCAACGCGCTCGGAGGTTTGAGCGTTGAGTGTTTCGGCCACCACGCTTTCAAGATCCTCAGCGTCCGATTCAACTGCTGCTGTCAGTGGATAGCACCCGAGCGTGCGGAAGCGGATCTTGCGCATCCGCACCTGTTCGCCGGGCTTGGGCTTTAGCCGGTCGTCGTCGAGCATCAGAATTTGCCCGTTGCGTTCGATCGTCGGTCGTTCTTTTGCGAGATAGAGCGGCACGACATCGAGTTTCTCGCGCAAAATATAGCGCCAGACATCTTTCTCGGTCCAGTTTGACATCGGGAACACGCGCACCGTTTCGCCCGTGCCGAGGCGGCCATTGAGCAGCCGCCACATCTCCGGCCGCTGCTTTCGCGGGTCCCAGCGGTGGCCGGCCGCGCGAAACGAAAACACCCGCTCCTTGGCCCGGCTGGCTTCTTCGTCGCGCCGCGCGCCGCCGAACGCCGCGTCGAACTGATAGAGGTCGAGCGCTTGCTTGAGGCCTTGCGTCTTCATGACGTCGGTGTGAATGGAAGGCGCAAAGTCAATCGGATTGATGCCCTGCTTCACGCCTTCTTGGTTGGTGTGCACGATCAGGTCGAGGCCAAAATCCTTGGCCGTCTTGTCGCGGAACGCGATCATGTCGTGAAATTTCCACAAGGTATCGATGTGGAGGAGCGGAAACGGCAGCTTCTGCGGATAAAACGCTTTGCGGGCCAGATGCAGAAGAACGGTTGAATCCTTGCCGATCGAGTACATCAGCACCGGTTTACGGAACTGGGCTGCCGCTTCGCGGAAAATATGAATGCTCTCAGCCTCGAGCAGATCGAGATGAGACGGTGAGACTGTCATGCCGCGCGTCCTTTGTCTTGTGCACCGGCGTTGGCGGGGCTGTTGTGCAGCCCGCACTCTTTACCGTTCTCGTTTTCCCACCACCAGCGGCCTGCCCGAATATCTTCGCCAGGCCGGATCGCGCGCGTGCACGGCTGACATCCGATCGAAGGAAACCCCTGCGCGTGAAGCGGGTTTACGGGAATTTTGTTGGCGGCGACATAGCCCTCGAGCGTCTCAAGCGTCCAATCCGCGATCGGATTGAGCTTGATCAGCTTTTGTGCCGGATCGTAGGCCGCGAACGGCACATGCGACCGGCCAGCCGACTGCTCGCGCCGCAGTCCCGTGATCCATCCCTCGGCACCAGCGAGTGCCCGGTTGAGCGGCCTGACTTTACGGATTTCGCAGCACGCCTTGCGGGCATCGACCGAATAGCGAAAACCATAAATACCGTCTTCGGCGACGAGCTCTTCGACCTCGCGGGCGTCTGGAAACATGACGCGGATACGGCGACCGTAGCGGGCTTCGGTTTCAAACAGCGTGTCGAGCGTCTCAGGAAAATGCCGGCCTGTGTCGAGCGTAAAGATGTCGACCGGCGCGCCGGCCTCAGCGATCGCATGCGTGACGGCTTGGTCTTCGATGCCAAGGCTCGACGAAAATGCCACGCGACCGGGGATCGCCTCGCAGATCGCACGGATACGATCTTCAAGCGCGGTCAAGGCTGCGCGATGCCCGTCGAGCGACGCGGCGGCACGCACGGCTGCATCATGCGCGGTGAGCGCACTGGCATCGGGCGCTGAGCCAGGGGCTCGCGCAGAAGGCGTCGGCAACGTCATGAGTGTCCTCCACTCAGGGTGATATAGGTGAAATCGATTTCTAAAAAAAGTATTCTAGGCAAATAAGAATAGCATCTCATGCTACCGAACGGCCTAGAAAGAAATTTTTTCCCAATACGCTGTTCCGGAGTATCGCACTCCTGACCGATCGGTCAAGAGTGCCCGATTTTGCCTCCATTCGCAAGCCATCGGGCCGCGCCGTTGGCCGCAGCGGCCCCGGTCGCAAACGACGCCTGAAGTAGATAACCCCCAGTTGGGGCATCCCAATCGAGCATCTCGCCGGCAACGAAAACCCCGGGCATCGAGCGCAACATGAAAGCATCCGTTACACCCGATGCCGCAACCCCGCCAGCGGTCGAGATCGCGCGCTCGAGTGACGCCAGGCCGGTGATGCGCACGGGCACCGCCTTGATGTACTGCGCCATGTCTTCAGGCCTTTCAGGCAATCCGGTCTCGCGCAGCAGGCCGACGGCCACGGCATCAAGATGCAGCGCCTTGCGCAGGAAGTTCGATAGCGTTTGGCGGCCTCGCGGCCGCGACAGCCGCGCCTGCAACTCCGCCGTCGCGCTGTCCGGCTTCAGGTCAATTGCCAATCTGACCGGCGCACCGCCGCAGCGCAGAGCGGCGCGCACGTGGCGGCCGATGGCGTAGACCGCGCCGCCTTCGAGCCCGTCGCGCGTGACAACCGCTTCGCCGCGCTGGGTCACGTCCCCGACCGTGATCGCAATCCGCTTCAGCGGCACGCCTTCAAAGCGGGATTTAAAAACATCGGACCACGCGATTGTGAGGCCGCAGTTTGCAGCTTCAAGGGGCGTGATCGCGACGCCCTGCAGCTGGAGCAGCGCTACCCATGCGCCGTCGGATCCGAGTTTCGGCCAGCTGGCGCCGCCAAGCGCGAGGATGGTTGCATCAGGGTGCGTGATGACGTCTGTTCCAGCGGCATCAGTCACGTGCACGCCGCCGTCCGCTGTGAACCCGCGCCAGGTATGCCGGACTTTGAGCGTGACGCCCAAGCTGTCCAGGCGCCGCAACCAGGCTCTGAGCAGCGGCGACGATTTCATCGCTTTTGGGAATACGCGACCGCTCGAGCCGGTAAAGGTCTCAACCCCGAGCGCATTGGCCCATGCGATCAGCTGGCCGGGTGGAAAATCGGCAATCGCGCGCCCGACCTGCGGTGCGCTGGGGACATACTTGCCAAGAAAATCGTCGAGCGGTTCACTGTGGGTCAAGTTCAGGCCGCCGCGTCCAGCCATCAGAAATTTTCGGGCAGGCGAGGGCATGCGCTCGTAGATCGTGACGTCGTGGCCAGCTCTGGCCAGCACTTCGGCGGCCATCAAGCCTGCCGGACCGGCCCCGATGATCGCAGCGCGCCGCCGCAAGGACACCGGCCGGTCCTGGGAGCCGTTGTCGCCGCTCACCAAGCCCCCGTATTCGGCATTGATTCCCATGGCTCGGCCGGCTTCAGGGCGTCGCCCTTTTGCAGCAATTCAATGGAAACGAGGTCCGGCGAACGGACAAACGCCATATGACCATCGCGCGGCGGGCGGTTGATGGTCACGCCAGCGGCCTGCAGCCGGACACAGGTCGCGTAGATGTCATCGACCAGGAACGCGAGGTGGCCAAAGTTACGCGCCGAGCCGTAGTCCTCTGCGTCCCAATTGTAGGTCAACTCGAGCAGCGGGGCTTTTTCTGTCGCGGCCCGGTCGGAATCGCCGGGAGCCGCGAGAAAAATCAGCGTGAAGCGGCCGCGCTCGTTCTCGATACGGCGCATTTCCTTGAGCCCAAGCGCGCCGCAGTAGAATGCCAGGCTGGCATCGATCTCGCGAATGCGGACCATGGTGTGCAAATAACGCATGCGTCGAATGCCCTTTTCAAATTGACGGCAGGATCATGCCGCGCCGCGCGCCAAACACGTTGGCCAAACTCGTTGGCCAAACGGGCCCGGCAGGCTGCCCGCTGGCTCACGCGAGGCCGCTGAGACACACTACCCCAGCCAAATGATTGGCGCTGGTGACACGGTGTCCTTCCCCGACCGCCGATAGATTGTGCACAACGTTGGGATAACTTGGGTGTGACACCAGCGACCGCATCTCGAAAGTTCAGCCGAATCAATCGTCGCCGCGACTCACTTTGTCGACGGTATTTTTGTCCTCATGATTGCTGAAGGCCGTTGAAAGGCCGACCCGTGAGTATGCAAAAAACGCGAAGTTGGGGATCATTTCAAGATTGCAGTTATGGCCGGATTTTCAGGTGTTTATGTATCTTGATCAATGTGAATTTGAGGGCTGCATGGCAGCGTCAAGACCGCTCGTTGAGAAAAACTCGCTAGCCCGGAGCGCTCTGAGTGGTATTGTTAATCCGCGTCGTGATCGACAACCAGCGCAGCGCACTCGAAGAGGGCTCTTCCGAGTGCACTGAAGCCGGTGGGATCGCGCAGCAAGCAGTCATCGGCAAGACGCAGTAGCGGGGTAAAAGTGATGGGGGATTCCAAGGGTCCGGACTTTCCGGGATTCGAGCAGCCGTACATCGGCAGCACGGAAGGCTTGGACGAAGCAGGTCTCGAGGTCTTCGAGGTCGCCGGAATGATCAAATGGTTCGATGCATCCAAAGGTTACGGGTTCATCGTTCCCGACAATGGTTTGCCTGACATTCTGCTGCACGTGACGTGTCTTCGTGCCGGTGGATTTCAGACGGCGTACGAGGGTGCGCGGCTCCATTGCGAAGTTCTGAAACGTCCCAAAGGCATGCAGGCTTTCCGCATTCTGAGTATGGACGAAAGCACGGCCATTCACCCGTCCCAGCTGCCGCAGCGCACCCACGTCATTGTGGTGCCGGAAAGCGACTGGGAGCGCGCTTACGTCAAATGGTTCAACCGCGTTCGCGGCTTCGGCTTCTTGACACGCGGCGAAGGAACAGCCGATATTTTCTGCCACATGGAAACGCTGCGCCGGTTCGGCTTTACCGAACTCCGTCCTGGCCAGATCGTCCAAGTCCGCTGGGGCTTTGGCTCCAAGGGCTGCATGGCGGCGGAACTGCGCCCCGATGGCGTGCCAACGGGTCTGCCGTCCAAGAACTGAGTTCTTTGGAAGGACTGGCCGTTGTGCTGAGAACAATTTTATTGAGGGCCGCTCATTGTGCGGCCCTTTTTATTTTGGCTCTATGTCTTTCGATGCCGGCCTATTTCGCCCACCTCACCCCTGCGCACGCCCGCATGCGCATCGACCGGCTGACCATCGAGCCGCAGGGCGGCGGCGCGGGTCAACCGCTTGACGTCGAGGTCGCGACGACCGATTCCGAAAAAGCCCTCGGGCTGATGTTCCGCACCAAGCTTGCCGACAAAGAAGGCATGCTGTTTCCCTACGGCCGCAACCAAGACATCACGATGTGGATGCGCAATACCTACATCCCGCTCGACATGGTGTTCATCCGCGCCGACGGCGTGATCCATCGGATCGAGGCGCACACCGAGCCATTGTCCGAGCGCATCATCGCCGCCGGCGCGCAGGTCTCAGCGGTGCTTGAGCTTGCCGGTGGGGCGGCCGAGCGCTTAGGAATCAAACCGGGCGACCGGGTCCGCCATTCGGTCTTTGATGCGGCCAAAGAGCCTTAACGCGCGCGGTGCACATGTTCTGGAGCAGCGGCAGCCTCAACCTTTGACCTCTACCCTTGACCGGGCCGTGCGAAACCGGCACACCCTCGCGATGTCGGGGCGTAGCTCAGCCTGGTAGAGCATCTGCTTTGGGAGCAGAGGGTCGTGGGTTCAAATCCTGTCGCCCCGACCAATCGTCGCCCACGCGGGCGCCGGCTTGGATCAGCACGGATCGATGGAACGTCAGCCATGACGGCGCGCATTTATCAGCCCGCGAAAACCGCCACCCAGTCGGGCGAAGCACGCACCAAAGATTGGCTTCTGGAATTCGAGTCTGAAGCCCGCAAGGAAACCGATCCGTTGATGGGCTGGACAAGCTCGTCCGATACGCAGGCGCAGGTCCGGCTGGAGTTTGACAGCAAGGATGAGGCGATCGCTTACGCCATGCGCAACGGTGTAGCCTACATCGTGGTCGAGCCCAAACCACGCCGCCCCATCAAGAAATCCTATGCCGACAATTTCCGCTTTGGGCGGATCGGGTCTTGGACACACTAAGAGCAACACACTCCCGGCACGTCCTTGAGCTAGGCCGCTAGCTATGCTCCGAGCGATGCGGCGTGTGCCGCGACGGTTATGCGCGGGCTCCGGATTCATTTTCGCCAACCCATAACGCGCGGGAGACGCGCCCATCATGCCGTCACGCACACTCAACCGCCTCGTTTGGCCAGCCCTGCTTGTGCTGATTTTAGTCCTCAGCTTCAAAACCCGCGACACCTTCGAAGTCTTG
>JANMOL010000224.1:0-2897 GCA_031369245.1 Hyphomicrobium sp.
GCGCGCATCATTTTGGAGCGAAACACCCGTGAACGCCATGCCAACCCCACTGCATATCGTGTGGTTTAAGCGCGACTTGCGGGTCCAGGATCACCGGCCGCTCGTGGACGCAGCTAAGAGCGGAGCCGTTTTGCCGCTCTATGTCGTCGAGCCGCAACTCTGGCAGCAGCCCGACGCCTCGGCGCGGCAGTGGCAATTCATCTCAGAGTGCCTTCACGAGCTTGACGCGGCGCTCCGTCGCCTCGGCCAACCGCTGGTCGTGCGCGTGGCACCGGTCCTCGATGTGCTGGAAGAGCTTCGTCAGTCGCGTGGCATTGCCGCACTCTGGTCGCACGAGGAGACTGGCAACGCGTGGAGCTTCACCCGCGACAAGGCCGTTCTGACATGGGCGCGAAGCCACGGCATACCGTGGCATGAGATCCCGCAGTTTGGCGTCAAGCGCAGGCTGAGCGATCGCAATGGATGGGCGGCCAGCTGGGATCAGCAAATGTCGGAGACGATCGTCGACCCGCCTCGAGCGCTTGTTCCGGTCGGCGGCTTTGAGCCCCACGACGTGCCGTCGATAAGTGAGCTTGGGCTTCGCGACGACCACTGCATCGGGCGCCAGCAAGGCGGGCGCCGCGCGGGCATCGACCGGCTCGATACGTTCCTTGCCGGGCGTGGCATGCACTACCGCCGTGAGATGTCGAACCCGCTTTCGGGCGCCACCGGATGCTCACGCCTGTCGCCGAATCTAGCCTGGGGAACAGTGTCGATGCGCGAGATTACCCAGGCGACATGGTCTCGTCTGCGCGACCTCAAGGGCGACCCTGACCGGTCAGCGAAACTGCTGCGCGCCTCGCTTATCTCGTTCTCGGGCCGTTTGCACTGGCATTGCCACTTCATGCAAAAGCTTGAGCGCTCGCCGTCGATCGAAGTTTGCGAGCTCCACCCGGCGTTTCGTCGGCTACGGCCTGAGGTTGCTGATCCAGCGCTACTGGCTGCGTGGGCAAATGGCCAAACCGGCTATCCTTTTCTTGATGCCTGCATGCGCTTTCTTGCAGCGACGGGTTGGTTGAACTTCCGTATGCGCGCGATGGTGATGTCGTTTGCCAGCTATAATCTGTGGTTGCCGTGGCGCGAAACGGGATTGCACCTGGCGCGCCAGTTCACGGACTACGAACCCGGAATCCACTGGCCTCAGACGCAGATGCAGTCGGGTACCACCGGAATTAATACCATTCGCATCTACTCGGTCGTTAAGCAGGGCTACGATCAGGACCCGGCGGGTGTATTCGTGCGCCGTTGGGTGCCGGAACTCGCTCACATTCCCGACCAGCATCTGCAGGAGCCATGGACCTACGACAGTGCAGCTGGCATAGCCGGGAGCACATACCCCGAGCGGATCGTCGATCTGAAACTGTCGACGGCCGTTGCCAAGGATAAGATCTATGGCGCCCGGCGTGGCACTGGCTTCCACGCTGCAGCCGATGCCATCCAAGACAAGCATGGGAGCCGCAAGAGCAAGCTTCCGATGACCGGCCGGCGTCCGGTTAAAGGCCGCGGTAAACGCAAGCCGTCGCCGAAAGCCAATACCGATCAAACGGAGTTGGATCTGTGATTGACGCTGTGCCCCTCGGCTCATGCGGGCATCGCTGAAACTTTCAGCCTGCGCACGACTGTCCACTCGCGCAGACAGCATCCGCCCTACCGGCGACTACTCGTAGCCGGTCATTTCGAGGTAGCCGCGGCCCTGATGACTGCCACTGAAAAAAACCGGGCCTTCCCAGTAGGGGAAACGTGTCGCCATCCAAGCCTGATCATTCAGCGGCGCGGTTTCAACGTCGATCCCTTTGCTCGGCAATTCAACGCGCCACCTCACAGGAACATCCCGGCCAGCCACCCGGATTTTTGCCAGCGGCGTGATGCGCAGCGACCCGGGGGCCTGAGGCTCGCTTCGGCCATCGCGATCGATCCAAGTTGCTGAAGCGAACCCGCTGCCGCTATCTCTCAGCCGGAACCCCATCATTTTTTCACCGGTTGCAAAGTGCAACGAGAACCAATCCCATCCACTCTGATCACTGGCGAGCGGCTGAGACGACCATTCTCGATCAAGCCAGGCTTGACCGCTCACACGAACGGGACCATCGGGCAAATTGAGTGTGCCAGTCACCTGATAGAAGGGTTGTGAATAGTAATAGCTCGCCTGGCCCTTTGCCGACTTCACCGAATAGCCTTGCTCGCCATGGAGCACTAACGGACCATCTGCGCGCAGCTGCAGATCGTAGGAGAAATCCGCGGCTGCCGCGCGAACGTCGAGGCACGCCAGTTGATCGCCGCTGCAGTTCGCCTGACTGGCCATCTGCCAATTATCAATCCAAGCGGCGAACGGCGCCGCCGTCACGCCGGATTGGCCAATGCCGCCGCGTGCGAATCGCTCTGCAACGAAATGTTTGACCGGCGTGGTGATCGCCGCATGGCCCATCCAGACTTGTGGACTGGACCAGCCTGCTCCGCCGGACGGAGCCAGCGCTGAACGAAACAGTGTCCATTGCACACCGTAGTCTTTGCCATCGGCACCGCGCAGATTGGACGTCAGATACCACCATTCGATCCGGAAGCTGGGATGCGCACCATGGTCGGCTGGGAAGCTCATGGTTGCGCCAGGCTTGACGGCGGAGAAGCCTCCCGCATCTGAACCAAGGCCAGCATAGCCCTGCGCCAATGCTGGCGCTGTCAAACATAGAAAGACAAACAAGGCTTTAGCGTTCATCGGCAAAGACTTTCAAAAGCTGTCCCGGCGAAAGGCGCGCCAGGCGTGTGGCCGGTAATGCCGCGGCAAAAACCGCCGCCATCACGGCAAGGCCGCCGAGCTTCAACCACTGTCCTGGAAAGAGATACATTGGCAGGCGCCAGCC
>JANMOL010000342.1:0-2017 GCA_031369245.1 Hyphomicrobium sp.
CCTCGATGGCCCCGAGGGCTTGGTGATCGCGGATGTCGCGGAACCCGTGGCCGGGCCCGGCCAGGCCGTCGTGCGCGTCCAAGCGGTCGGCTTGAACTTTGCCGATACGCTGATCACGCGCGGCAAATATCAGTATAAACCTGATTTGCCGTTCTCGCCGGGTGCTGAGATCGCCGGCACGGTCGAGACCGTGGCAGCTGGCGTCGACACCATCCGCCCCGGTCAGCGGGTCATGGCCTACGTCAACTGGGGCGGGGCCCGCGAGAAAATTGCTGTTGATGCGGCAGCACTGGTTGCAGTCCCGGATCGGGTCTCACTTGAAATCGCCGCGGGATTATCCGTGACCTATGGCACGGCCATGCACGCCTTCAAGGATCGCGCGGCGCTCGCTGACGGTGAAACGGTGGTTGTCACGGGTGCGGCGGGTGGCGCGGGATCAGCCGCGATTGAGATCGCCAAGCTGATGGACGCGCGCGTGATCGCGGTGGCCTCATCGCTGGAAAAACTTGCCAGCGCCAAATCCAGCGGTGCGAACGACCTTATTACGTTTCCCGGCACCGATCTCAAGGAGGCCGTCAGGGCGCTGACCGGCGGCAAGGGTGCCGATGTCGTTTACGAATGCATTGGCGGAGAGGCGGCCGAACCTCTGGTTCGTGCGCTGGCCTGGAAGGGCCGGTTTCTGGTCATCGGCTTTGCGGCCGGCGAGATTCCAAAAATTCCACTCAACCTGCTGCTGCTCAGGGGTGCTGCCATCCAGGGCGTGTTCTGGGGCGAGGCAGTCCGGCGAGATCCAGCAGCGCATCTAGCCAACATGCGCCAAGTCCTGGCTTGGACCGCCGAGGGCCGCCTCCAGCCGCGCACCCATGCGGTCTATCCGCTGGCGCAGATTGCCGAGGCCATCGGCGTGCTCGACCGGCGCGAAGCAACCGGCAAGGTTGTGCTGACACTTTGAGCGCTGCCGCCGCGGTTTCTGTGCAAATGGAGGCCGCCTGTTCAGCGAATGTTTGCGAAGTTCTGGGCATAATTCGACGCAGCCTGTGTCCGTCCAGCGCGCGCCGCGCGTGCGGACAAAATTGTATCGAGTAGCGTACCCCATGCGTATCCGGACCGCGCTGCTAAGCGGGCTCACGGCCTTGTTGGCCATTGTCTCGATGGCGACCGCCGCCGAAGCGCAGACTTTTTTTCAAAAAGTCTTCGGGTTTGGAGGAGCGTCAAGCGGACAGCAACCGGGGCTGCTCCCGGCGCCGCAAACACGGCCCGCTTATCGTTTCCACAGTCGACCCCGCACGCTCCGCCCGGCTCGTGCTCCAGCTGAATCGGCCGATGACGATTTCGGTCCGCCCGACAGTGGCGGTCCCTACCGCACGCTCTGCGTCCGCGCCTGTGACGGGTATTATTTCCCGCTGAGGCACAACGCTGAGCACAAGAATTTTGCCAGCGACACCCGCTCGTGCCGGGCGGCCTGTGGCACCGAGGCGCGGTTGTTTTACTATCCCGAGACGGGCGGCAGCGCCGATACGATGGTCGACCTGTCAGGCCGGAAGTACGCCGACACTCCCCGCGCCTTTGCCTACCGCAAAGCGATTGGTGCTAGCTGCACCTGCAAAGCCGCGCCGTGGTCGGCTGAGGAAAACGCCCGCCATCAAAGCTATGCGGAGAGCGAGGCGCTTGAACGTGCCAAGGACGAAGCGTTTTTGAAAGCCCGCGCTGCAGCGGCGGCAGCATCCGCGCCCGCAGCAACCGGCACTGCCGAAATTCCAGCAACAACCGAGCCGGAAACGAAGGTCCTTGAAGCACCGGCCTCGGATCAGCCGGTTGTTATGACGACGACGCAAGCCGCGAACGCAGAAGACCCTACCGCTGTTGAACAAAAGCGCCCGAGGACGGCGGGACTGCGCCGCGCGGTCCGCAATGCCCGGCCGTTTGTCCAACGCGTGCGGTATCGGCCAGCAGGTGGCGGCACATATTATGTTGTCTCACGCGGCGCTTATGCAGTGCCGCGGCAGCGGCGATAGAG
>JANMOL010000356.1:0-5302 GCA_031369245.1 Hyphomicrobium sp.
GGCAATTTCCGCGCGCGTCCCGAGCGAGCCGACGCCGATGTAGCCGCGCGACAACTCTTCCGAGGCGACGCACATGGCTTCCTTGCCAAGACCCGAGCCGCCGTATTGCTCCGGCAGCGACAATCCGAACACCCCGAGTTCCGAAAGCTTCTGGATGATTTCGAGCGGGATGTAGGCGTTCTGCAAATGCCACTCGTGGGCATGAGGGTAAACTTCGTCGAGGCAAAACCGGCGCATAAGATTTTGAATCTCGGCGTGGGTCTCATCGAGACCGGTGTCGCCGAACGTCATGGCATTCGGCTGCGCCGCGATTAAATCAGCCAACCGTGCCTTGACGGCTTCCGAGCCTCCCTCGGCCATCAGATCGGCGACGGAATCTTCAAACCGGCGGATCTCGGTTTTTGAAACACCAAGCGCATCGGCGCGGACGATTTCAACCTGGCTCATCGGAATGCCGCCAGCGATTTGCGCGCTGTACTCAGCGAACGATACCGCCAGAAGCAGCTGTTCGAATTCGCCGAGGCGCCCTTCGGACAACATGCGGGCTGCCCAGTCGTGCATCTGGCGCAAGCCTTCGACGGTGGTCGCGAGCCATGCCAATCCGTGGGCCGCGTGCTGAGCATTATCCATGCCACCAGCTTCTTGGATTTTGATACGCACGCCGGCTTTGGCGGCCAGCAGCACGCGGTCGGCCGACGACACCGCTTCCTGACAGCGCTCGATGAGGCGGGCCGGACCGGCGGCAAGGATGCTGACTTCAGCCTTCAGCGGCGCGACGGACATGCAGTTCTCCCAAAAATTCTGACAACCGTTACGGCCAGTGCGCGGATCCGCGAGCACCGTGCCAAAACCTTCACCGTGCAGGATAGCCGTCCCCGACGGGTTCGCAACTACCTGCCGCGCGACTATTGCGCGCGAACAAGCCCCTGTCCTCGCTCAAAGTCTTCGAAATTGCCGAGCATTTGGATCACCACTCGCCGCGGCCCAAGCAAACAGCGGCTAATAGCCTGTTAAGGCCTTCAGAAACCGCCCCGCTGCGGTCGCTCGCTGGCCTTCATGCGGACGGCCGTTGGGGTTGCGGCTGAGCGGCGGCGGCAGCGCGTCGAGGCCCGGTATAAAGCCTTGGCGCGCGATCTCGACACGATCACTTTTTCCAGCGATGCGGACGGCCACGGACTTGCCGGGATCGGCCAGGTTGGCGAACAGCGCGCGCGGCGACGGGGCGCCGGGCAATACCTCCAGATGAGCCAACGGAAGCGGCGGAGGGCGCCGGGCGGGCGGCACCAAAGGCGTCGGCAAAAACACAATGCGTTCGACCAGCAGCGGCTCGTTTTCGAGCAGCGCGGGCGCGTTGCTTGGCGCAAGCGCAGGCGCATCCGGGCCGAATGCAGCAACGGGCCCATCCGCTGACCGCTCAACCTGTGCCAACCCGGTGTCCGGGGCAGACAGGCCGTCTGGCCGACCTGGCATTTGGCTAAGGGCAATGACAACGGCGCGATAGCGCTGGAAGTAGGCGTTGCTGTCCAGCGATCTGAGAAGGGACGCCTCCAGCCGTGTGCTGTGTACGTTCGGCCGCCCGCCGCCACGCACCAACCGGGCTTTTACCTGCAGCAGCGCGCGCCACTCTTCACAGCCCTGCAATACGCCTTCCAGACGGCGGCACTCGCTGACCAGTGCCTGACGATCATCAACACGCTCAAATTGCATACTGTACGCTCACAAACTGTAACCATGCGGCAGATAACTGGCGCCACCCGATCATCACTCGTGGCGATGTCTTGCGGCGCTGTCGAAAGTCTAGGACCGCCAACCCGTGCCGTCTATCGCCGCCACCTCCATTCACCACGCCTGCTGAGCGACCGTCTCGACCCTGTGGCCGAATTGCCGACACTTTTCGCAGCCGCCGGTGTGGACCTGTGGCAGGCCACGCAGTAGCGTCCGGCCCGCTAGCCGAGCTTTGACCGCGACACGCTGAGGGTTTCTGCCGCAATGAAGCGAATTCGAGCGATCTTCGATGCGCTCTATCAGGTCTATGAACACTCAGGCTTTGCGCTAGCAGGCGCTGTGGCGTTTTCGTTTGTCGTCTCGCTGTTTCCGTTCTGCATTTTTCTCGGCGCCCTGTCGGGCATTTTCGGCGGCCGCGAGCTGGCCCAGCAGGCCATCAGCCAGTTGTTCGATATTTTGCCGCGCCCGGTTGCCGAAGGCTTGTCGCCGGAAATCGAAGCCATCATGGGCCGCAGCCGGATCGACCTTTTGACGGCCAGCGGATTTCTCGCGCTGTTCTTCGCCACCAGCGCCATCGAAACCTTGCGCGCCGCTCTCAATGGCGCCTATCGCGTGCATGAGACACGGGCCTATCCGGTGTGCCTGGCCATCAGCATGCTGTTCGTATTTGTCAGCGCCGTCTCGACGCTATTCCTGACATGGGCCGTGGTCGTTGGTCCGGTCATTGCGGCGCGTTTTCAGCCCGATTGGGCCAAGACCATCATGGAAACAACATGGCTCGGCAGCAGCATTCAGATGCTCGAGGCGACCTGGCTCAGCCCGATGTCGCGCTATGGCATCGCGGGCCTGATTATCGCATTACAGCTGTTCGCGTTCCACATCTGGCTGGCTGCCGGCCGCCGCCGCTTTCAGGATGTCTGGCCCGGCGTGCTGCTGTCGATCGTGCTGTGGCTGGCACTCGCCGCCTTGTGGTCGAACTATCTGGCGCTGACCAATTATTCGCTGTTTTACGCTGGCCTGTCGCAATTGATGATCGCAATGATCTTCTTCCAGTTCACGGCCATCGCGATTTTGCTCGGCGCGGAACTCAATCGCGGCATCATGGAAGTCAAGCGCATGCGCCGCGACGCCGCCGCTAAAGTGGCCACCAGTTCAACATCTCCGAGTTGACGGGGGGCGGCGCGCGCCACGCGCAAAACAAAGGCGCGGAAGCCTTGAGCCGCCGCGCCTTGATCCCTGCCAACCGTGCCCAGACCGCTACACCCGGCGGGCACTGGCTTCGATGCAATCTTCGATGGTTCTCAGACCCGTGGTCGGCGCCGACACCAGCACCGCCATGTTGCCCGGCTTATGCTCATTTTTGTACATCCGCATATGCGCCTTCGGGATCTGATCCCACGAGAAAACTTCCGACATACACGGGTCGATGCGCCGCTCGATGACCAATTTATTGGCTTGGCTAGCCTGCGCAAGGTTTGCGAAATGGGATCCTTGCAGACGTTTCTGATGCATCCACAAATAGCGCGCATCCATGGTCAGGTTGTAACCGGTGGTGCCGGCACAGATGACCACCATGCCGCCACGCTTCACCACCTGCACGGAAACCGGAATGGTCGTTTCGCCGGGATGCTCGAAAACGCAATCGACGTTGACGCCCTTGCCGGTCGTTTCCCAGATCGCCGAGCCAAATTTGCGCATTTCTTTGAGCCAGACATTGTACTCAGGCGAGTTCACTTTCGGTAGCTGACCCCAGCACGAAAATTTCTTGCGATTGATCACGCCCTTGGCGCCAAGCTGCTTGACGAAATCAATCTTGTCGTCTTCCGAAACGACGCCGATCGCGTTCGCTCCTGAGGTGGCGCAAAGCTGAACGGCGAACGAGCCAAGGCCGCCGGAAGCTCCCCACACCAGGACGTTATGGCCCGGGCGCAACACATGCGGACGGTGGCCAAACAACATGCGGTATGCCGTTGCCAGGGTCAGCGTGTAACAGGCGCTTTCTTCCCAGGTCAGATGCTTGGGACGCTCGAGAAGCTGGCGGTCCTGGACGCGGCAAAACTGCGCAAAAGAGCCATCGGGGGTCTGGTAGCCCCAAATGCGTTGCGACTCCGACAACATCGGATCGCCGCCATTGCACTCTTCGTCGTCGCCGTCATCCTGGTTGCAGTGGACGACCACTTCGTCGCCGACTTTCCAGCGTTTCACCTTCGAGCCGACGGCCCAAACGATGCCCGACGCATCCGAACCAGCGACATGGTAGGGCTGTTTGTGGACATCGAACATTGAGATCGGTGTGCCGAGCGACGCCCAAACGCCGTTGTAGTTGACGCCGGCAGCCATCACCAGCACCAGCACGTCGTGGCTATCAAGCTCCCAGGTCGGCACAACTTCGACCTGCATGGCCGTCTCCGGCAAGCCTTCGCGCTCTTTGCGAATGGTCCAGGCATACATCGACTTCGGCACGTGACCGAGCGGCGGAATCTCACCGATTTCGTACAGGTCTTTTTTGCCGGCCCCCGAGATAAAATCTTGAGCGGTCATTCCTGCTCCCGTACCCGATTTGCTGGCATTTTTCTGGCTGGCCATAGGTGCACCGTCTCCCGCCGAACCCGAGACAGGTCCGTGTCCCCAAGTCTGTTCACGCCTCCAGGCGGGGCCAGTCCCCGCCAAGGCTGGCAGTATCAAGCACGTTTTTGCAGCGCACAGAAGGGGGGGCGAGCCCAGTTATTTTGTCGCTCAATCACTCATTAACCGGTCGGCCATAGAATGCCGTCATCGGACGTTTTTTAATGATTGATTCGCTCGGTTGACGCTTTGCCGGACGCTGCCATTGCCCGACCGCTGAGGACGTGATGCTGGACATCCTTGCAGACCTGACGGCCATCGACACCTACACCTTTATGGTCCTCGCCGGACTGGTCGCGGCCGTGTTCGGGTTGATCCGCATATTGTTCGATTCAACCACCATGGCCGTCGCCTTCACGCCGGTTCTATTCTTTGGCGGACTGGCGGCCAACTACCTGTTCCGCACGTACTTTGTCATTGCTACACCTGACAAAGACTCAAATGTCGTAGTTGCATCAGCCTTTGGTATCCTGATCGCGATGATCCTGATGCTGTGCGCGATCTCGATTTCGATTTTCATGTCCGAGCGCAGGTCCAAAGCCCCGCCGCCGCTGCTGCCCCTTGAGTTGCCGCCAGCGCAAGATTAACGGCGTCAGCCCGGCCTTGGGCACCGCCCCGGCCAAAATTCCAGCCTTCCGATAATTCAAGCCTTCCGATAGCGCGGCTCGACAGGCAGCCGGTAAGCCCCACCCATTCGGGTCGTGGCGAACTGCCGTTTTGCTTTGCAGCACGGTATCGTTAGCTTACAAGCCGTTACGTGGCCGAGACGTGCATGTGTGATCAGGCCAGCGCCTTTGATCAAGATTTGCCCCGAGGAAACCGATGTCTGACACGAAGAGCGGGACCACACCGAAGCCGGCCGCTAAAGCCGAGCGCGACAAGCCGTGGATGTTCCGCACCTACGCCGGGCACTCGACCGCCGCCAAATCCAACGCCCTCTACAAAATGAACC
>JANMOL010000359.1:0-2508 GCA_031369245.1 Hyphomicrobium sp.
CTGGCCCACACGCCCAGCCAGGCTGGCATCGACGCCCGCGAGCAACGCCAGCTCGGCCGCATCGAACAAGGCCGCCAGGCGGGATCGATCACCTGGCGTGAGGGCTTGAAGCTGCGCGCCGAACAGCGCCGCATTGCTCAAACGGAAGCGGCCCTTGGCGCCGACGGCCGGCTGACAAAATCCGACCGCGCCCTGCTGAGCGACATGCAGAACGACGCCAACAGCTCGATCCAGGCGGAAAACAACGATGGCTGGCGCCGCCTGTGGTGGCTGCCGCGCTTTGGCCGCTAACCCGCGTCTCTAAACTCCCCACCGCGCACGAACACGCCCCCCACACTTCTCGTGCGCCACCTCGAGAGCCGCGCTCTTCTCATCCCCCCAGAGTGCGGCTCTCTTTTTCCTGCTGTGTCCGGCTTCACGGTCCGGTGTCGACACTTGCTGCTGCGGGTGAACGTTTTTCATCGATGCCGCGACCGAGATTTGAAATTAAAACGATAGCTCCAGGAGATCATCCATGAAATCGCCGCTGATCCTCGCCCTTGCTACTGCCGCCACGCTCGCTACGAGCCTCGTTCCAGCCCAGGCGGGCGACGTTCAGGGCGATGCCTATGACTGCCAAGAGCTGTGGGTGATGCGCAATCAGATGTACAAAGATGCTGGCTATTGTTTTTCGACCACACGCGCCCTCACGTACTTCGGCAACGGTGGCTGCACCACCAGCAATCATGCGGATCTCGTGCTGTCGGGTCAGGACCAGCAAACTCTGCACGCTGTTAAAAAGTCTGAGGCCCGCCAGAGTTGCTCATAAGGGGCCGCTCGGCGCGCTGCGCACGGGTTGACGTTGTCGTGCGGCGTCGCCAGATAGATCGGCAGGTTCGTCACGCTGTGCGCTTGCGGGAGCATGCCGCGTGATGTGAGAGGGTCGCGGTTCGCCGCGGCCCTCATTGCCCTCATCCACGGCTCGATCCATCCGTCTGTCTGGTGCCCGCTCGGCTGCGCTGGAGTTTGGCTGCCCAGTGACTGCAGCGCCACAGAGCGCCCGCTGACTGTGTCCGTAACGCTCAATTTAAGTCCTGATTAAGCATCGCCGCCTACTCTCGCACGCATCAAGGTATGTCGTGGTGCGCGGGGATTTCAATGAGTGGGTTACGGTCGCTTCCAGTTGCAGAAATCCTATCCCGCGGCAGCATCAAAGACAGCGACATCGCGCGCTTTCGCCGCGTGCTGTACGAGGATGGCATCATCTCGGCGGAAGAAGCCGAACTGCTGTTTAATCTCAACGACGGTTGCGCGCTGAAAGACCCGGCCTGGGCTGATCTTTTCATCGAAGGCATCACCGACTTCATCGTGTTCCAGGAACGGCCGCAGGGCTATGTGACGGCCAGCAACGGCCATTGGCTGATCGACCGCGTCTCCAAGGACGGCAAGGTCGATAGCAAATCTGAACTCGAACTCATCGTGAATGTGCTCGACAAGGCGCGCTGGGCACCAGTCAGCCTCGTCAAATTCGCGCTCGAACAGGTCAAGCACGCCGTTATTTCGGGAGAGGGCCCGTTGCGCCGCGGGCGGATGCTGGATGCCGGCTGCATCACCGAAGGCGAAGTCGATTTGCTGCGCCGTATCCTTTATGCCTTTGGCGGCGACGGTCATGTCGCCATCACGCGCGAAGAAGCCGACATTCTGTTCGATATCGACGACGCGGTCGAAAACGCCGAGCCGAACCCGGCCTGGACCGATCTGTTCGTCAAGGCCGTCGCCAACGTCATGATGGCGGCGTCGGGCTTTGCCGTGCCGTCGCGCGAGGAAGCGCTGCGCCAGGAAGCCTTCCTCGATCATCCCGAGCAAAAAACCTCGGTGCTGGCGTTTTTGCTGTCCATGGTGCACTCGAACCTGTCGTCGGTGCAGGACGCCTATCACGACCAATCGGCCGAGGAGCGGGCGCTCGCCCATCTCGAGCATCAGCGCATCGAGATCATCACCAACGAAGCGATCACCGAAGTCGAGGCCACGTGGCTTGTCAGCCGCCTTGGCCGCGATGGGCGCTTGAGCCCGAGCGAAACGGCACTCGTTGCCTACCTGAAACACGAGAGCCCGAACATTCACCCGATCTTGATCGAAGCCGTCGACCGGCTGAGCCACGCGGCGTAATCGTCGCCCGCCACTCCTGATCTGTGTTAAATTGCGGTGTGCGGCCTCTCTCGGCCGCATACTGGTATCTATGCAGGCCGTCATGCGGGGCACTGTGCTGGCTGGCTGGTTACTTTTTGGCCGGCCGGAGGGTGGTTGCTGGCCCGCCCCATCCATGCGGCTTCGCAGCGCGGGCCAGAGCTGATCGAGGCCAGGGAATCGAGGTTTACGGGGCCCTCGCCAGGCTGTTAATACGCGCTCATCGCAGTGGAAATATATGACTATGGTTAACGAGATTAACCCTCGTGTATGGAGATGGCCGGCCGATTTTCATGATAATTCTTATTGCGATCCGTTGTGAGATTGGCTGAAGAGTTTTGA
>JANMOL010000365.1:0-1560 GCA_031369245.1 Hyphomicrobium sp.
CCGGCTTGAATGACCCCGTGCTCGACGTGAAGCTGACGCCGAACCGCCCGGACTGCACAGGCGTGCGCGGCATCGCTCGCGATCTGGCAGCCGCCGGCATGGGCACACTGAAGCCGGAACCGCAGCTCGGGCCGGTCGAGGGCAAAACTGATTGCCCCATCGGCATTAAACTTGAATTCACGCCCGAGACAGCCAACGCCTGCCCGGTGTTCGCCGGCCGCGTAGTGACGGATGTCAAAAATGGCCCCTCACCGGCGTGGATGCAAAACCGCCTGAAGGCCGTCGGCCTGCGCCCGATCAACGCGCTGGTCGATGTCACGAATTACATTTCGCTCGATCGCGGACGGCCGCTGCACGTCTACGACGCCGATAAACTCAAAGGCCCGATCCGCGCACGCCTCGGCCACAAGGTTGAGAAGTTTTTGGGCCTCGACGGCCGCGAACACAGCGTTGACCAAACGATGTGCGTGATCGCCGATGATAGCGGCCCGCTCGGGCTCGGCGGCATCATGGGCGGCGAACCGTCCAGCTCAACGGATGCCACCAAAAACGTCTTCATCGAAAGCGCGTACTTTGACCCGGTGCGCACCGCGACGACCGGCCGCAAAGCAGGCCTGCAAACCGACGCACGCTATCGCTTCGAGCGCGGCGTCGATCCGGCATCGGTGCGGCCCGGCCTCGATCTCGCAACCGATATGATCATGAAATTCTGCGGCGGCGAGCCGAGCAAAGCCAAGGTTGCAGGCCAAGAGCCGATTGAACAGCGCGTCATCGCGTTTGATTACGCACGCGTGGAAAAGCTGACCGGCGTGAAACTCGCAGACGCGCAGATCACCTCGATCCTGCAAGCACTCGGCTGCACGATTGAAGGCAGCCCATTAAAGGCCAACGTGACGATCCCGTCATGGCGGCCCGATATGCACGGCTCGGCCGATCTGGTCGAAGAAGTCTTGCGCATTGCCGGCCTCGACCTCATTCCAGCGACGCCACTGCCGCGCCAGCATGGCGTGACGCGCGCCGTGCTGACCGACACGCAAAAGCGCGCCCGCCGCACCCGCCGCCTGTTGGCCGCACGCGGATTTACCGAAGCCGTAACCTGGTCGTTCATCACCGATGCGGAGGCCAAGCACTTCGGCGGCGGGGCTGCTGAACTCGTGCTTGCCAATCCAATTTCGAGCGAGCTGTCATCGATGCGGCCGGGATTGCTGCCGGGTCTGCTGGCCGCCGTCCTGCGCAATCGCAATCGCGGCGCGAACGATGTGGCGCTGTTCGAATTGGGCCAAGCCTATCGCGGGGCCAAGCCCGAGGATCAATACGTGAGTGCCGCCGGCGTGCGCTCGGGCACAGCGCAGCTGACAGGCTCGGGCCGCCATTGGGATGGCAAAAGCGCTGCGGCCAACCTGTTCGATGTCAAAGCCGACGTGTTTGCAGCACTCGCAGCGCTTGGCTTCGATCCGAACAAGGCCCAGATCACGCGCGATGCGCCAGCTTGGTATCATCCGGGACGGTCGGGCACGCTGCGGCTTGGCCCGAAAGTTATTCTGGCCCACTTCGGCGATG
>JANMOL010000378.1:0-3333 GCA_031369245.1 Hyphomicrobium sp.
CCCGGATCTGCGTGATGCAATTCGCATCACTCCGTCCGGGAACACGGGTGGGGAGAGGGAGCGCATGCCCCATCCCACCAGCATTCCCGGAAGCCGCGTCGCGCTGACGGTCGGGGGTGAGCAACAAACCTCGAAAGCGCGGCTATCCGGGACCTTTACCCGGTGCAGCATTCCCCAAATCGCAGCCGCGAAAAATCCCGGCTCTGCGGCGTGCCGCCATCGCGCCACGCCTGCGGCCGGGAACGCGGGTGGAGAGAAATTTCCCCACATGCTAGCCTTAGGAGATGGACGGCAAGCTGCGCAAAACATTCTTCGTCTACATCACTACGAGCAAACCGCGCGGCGTCCTCTATGTCGGCATGACCAGCGATCTGCCAAAGCGAGCATGGCAGCACCGAGAGAAAGTAATCGAAGGCTTCACCACCAGATATTGGGTTGGCCGTTTGGTCTACTATGAGCGTCACGACAACGCCGCATCGGCCGTCAAACGCGAACGCTTGATGAAGCGCTGGCGCCGGGATTGGAAAATCCAGCTGATCGAAGAGAACAATCCGACGTGGCGCGATCTGTTCGGCGATGTGCTGACCGAATTTGGATTTGAGCCATAAGCGCGCTGGCCGCTGCACTCATCAACGGGCGCTAGGAGACGACCCAACCCCGCACTTGCATTCCCGGAAGCCGCGGCCCGTTTCGTCGACAGCCTAATGGAAGACATTCCGCGGCTATCCGGGACCGCGTCCAGTGAACTGGAGCGAAATACGCGCCCCACGTTCTCGCCAAATCCTGGACGACGTGATCCCGGCTCTGCGATGCGCTTCACGCATCTCCGGCCGGGAACGCAAGCAGAGAGTTGAACGCACCCCCACATCGTCATCCCAGCGTGCCGGGATGACGAATTCGGAGGATCGTGAGGCGCACACAAGCATCCATCCCCCCAACGCAAAACGCCAGCCCGCATTTCGCGAACTGGCGTTCTGATTGCGCCTCTCGGCACTGTACCGAAACTAGCACGAACCAGCGTCACGCTCCACAGCAATCAAACTTAATATCAACGGATTGCAAAAAAATCGAGCGCCCAAACGTTCCTCGCGCGCCGCTAACGCCCGCGACGGCAGCCTTAATGGCGCGCGCCATCGCCAGCCAAAATCTCGCTCAGCTCCTCATCGATTTTTTGCGCAGCGCGCCGCCAATCGCCGCCGCTGCTGCCGGCATTGTTACCGTTTGCGCTGCCTTCGATGGCGGTCTGCACGCGCGGCGCGGCGCGCGTATGCAGCGCCGTCATGACGGCCCGCTGCGGCAGCACGCACAAGCGCGACGCCAGCTCCTGCAATTCGCCAAAGATCGCTTCGCGCCGCACTTCATGCTGCATGGCGACGTTGCGAACTTCGCGCAGCATCTGATCGTCAGCCCGGCGAATGCCGTCGGCAAGCGCGCGCACATGCTCCAGCTCCGATTGCGAGTTCTCATTTAAACGCGCTAAAATTTGTTCGATGTTTGCCGGCAGTCCGGTCATGGCGGCGTCCCCTCGCAGTTGCTGTCGTTGAGCGACAAAACAAGCGATTCTGATGGCCGAAACATGATTCCGTTATGCTCACGTCTTATGCTCACGTCTCATGCGCACGAGCTCTGCCGGGCCGATGAAACGCAATCGGACCGGGCATTGCTGCCCAGCCCGGAGAAATTTTTTGAACGGGTGATGGCCGACGCCTACGGCCGCGCTGGCGCTAGTAGGTGTCGCGGCTCCACTCACGGTTCGAGCCCTGCGGGCGTTGGCCCTGGCTATAGGCTTGACCGTTGCGCGGCAGATTGCGCGGCGGGGCCTGTTCGACGCGCGGACGCGGGCGATCGTTGTAATCATCGTTGCGATCACGGTGTCCGCCATTCCAGCCGTGACGCGGGCCATCGAAATCGCGGTCGCGATGGTTACGCCATCCGCCACCCCAGCTCCAGCCGCGGCTGAAGTGCGGGCGGCACGCTTCGCGGCCCCAAGGGGTTGAACGATGCCAGCCAAAGCGGCCTTCTTCGCACGAGCGATGCACGCTGTGGACTTGGACGATGCCAGCGTCAGCGCCGCGCGATGCGCCAGAGCCGAAGTTTGAGCCGAAATTTGAGCCGAAATTTGAGCCGAAGCTCGAATAAGATCCAGCCGACGCGACGGTGGCGCTCAGCGCGAGGGCAGCCAAGCCGCCAGCGAGGATAACGGTACGGTTCATAGTGTCAGTCTCCTTGTGAGCCAGGGGGCCAGCTCGACATCGAGAGAGGGGCCTCTCGTGAGGCTGTGTCTCGAATGAAATCAAGGCACGTGTTGGACCCCGCGCTGACGGTCCGTTCATCTGCCAAGAAACACAGCTGTGCGCGTGATGAGACCAAAGCGGCGCGACGAATGCGATGAGCAGGAAAGGTGCTGGCGGCCTAGTCCAGCTCGTACAGCTCGAGCAGGTCCTTGGTGCGGTCTTTGGTCTTCGACGTCATACAGCCGAGCACCTCGCCCGTCGTGCCGGTGCCGCCGGTCCACGACATCGGTATGAGGCCTTTGCAATCGGCATCGCGAAACGCCACCCACGCCCGCTGGCTTTCGCGCAGCGCCGCTTGCCAGCTTTTGGCATCGTAGGGTTTTTCAGCATCACTCTTGGCAATGAAGGCCAAGACTTTCTGGTAGGCGTCGTTGAGTTTGGCATCGGCGCTGTTGAGCTCCTGCTCGGCGCAGAAATTCAATTCATGTGTCGCCATCGCTTTTGTGCAATCGACCGGCGGATCATCGGCCCGCACCGGCGGCGCGGTGGCAATCATCAGAACAGCAAGCGCGGCGGCGTGTCGGCGGAGCATGGCGGGCCTTTCAAAGTTGCGCTCGAGATCGCAGCCGGTTTCAGCGTGCGGAATGGCTGCTCATTTAGCGCGAGTCTCGCCAACCGGTGAGGACTGTCGCGATACCGCACAGTAACATGCAGCAGACGCGCGCGTGCGTCCGTTTGCCGCCCGATGCGGACCGCGTGCGCAGCGTCACCGGCGGCGCGGATCTGCTAGGCTCGCGCCATGCCGGCCGTGCCCAACAGCAATCGCACCGACCCCAACGTCCCAGCCTTCGATGACAGCGCGCCGCTGATTATCTTCGATGGGCTATGCGTGCTGTGCTCGGGCGGCGTGCAGTGGATGCTGGCGCGCGACGCGCACGGATCGTCGCGCTTTGCAGCGATCCAGCAGCCGGTGCCGCAAGCCCTCTACCGCCACTACAACTTGAATGCGGCGTCGTTCGATACCTTCATGGTGCTCGTGGACGGCGTGCCCTACACACGATGGGACGGCGTTCTGGTCGCCGGGCGCACGCTGCCGGCG
>JANMOL010000413.1:0-5494 GCA_031369245.1 Hyphomicrobium sp.
GTTTCCGTTACTTTCTCCGTCTTGCGATAAGCTGTCGCCAGCGTGTCGCCCAAAGCGCGGACCTGCGCATCGGCGTCGGTATCGACGGCCATCACGGTATTGCCGCGCACGATCGTCATGCTCGGCGCGATACCGCGCGTCAGGCCTTTGGAGACGAACTTGGCGACCATCGGCGGCGGCGTCTGTGCGTCGTCCTGCAGCGCCTCGTCGGATGAGCCGAGACCGGTTTCACCGACGATTTCGCGCGGATCGACATGCGCGAGATCGTGGCGCTCGAGATACGACACGGCGAGTTCGCGGAAGATGTAGTCGAGGATCGAGGTGGCGTTCTTGATCGTCTCGTTGCCTTGCACCAGACCTGCCGGTTCAAAACGCGTGAAGGTGAAGGCTTCGACGTACTCTTCGAGCGGCACGCCGTATTGCAGGCCCAGCGAAATGGCGATGGCGAAATTGTTCATCAGCGAGCGGAAGGCTGCGCCCTCTTTGTGCATGTCGATGAAGATTTCGCCCAAACTGCCGTCGTCGTATTCGCCGGTGCGGAGATAGACTTTGTGGCCGCCGACGTTAGCTTTTTGGGTGTAGCCCTTGCGCCGGCCGGGGAGTTTCTCGCGCTCCTGCTGCTTGATGTATTGCACGCGCTCGATGATGCGCTCGACGATTTTTTCGGTGATGACGCTGGTGCGGGCGGCCATCGCCGGGTTGGCCATCAAGGCCTCGGCGGCGGTCTCGGTAGCATCATCGTCGTCGTCGCCGAGAACTTGGCTGTTGAGCGGCTGCGACAGCTTCGAACCATCGCGGTACAGCGCGTTGGCTTTGAGGGCGAGCTTCCATGACAGCATGTAGGACTGCTTGCAATCATCGACGGTGGCGTCGTTGGGCATGTTGATGGTCTTTGAGATGGCGCCCGAGA
The DNA here is from genome assembly GCA_031369245.1 of Hyphomicrobium sp. Taxonomy (GTDB): domain Bacteria; phylum Pseudomonadota; class Alphaproteobacteria; order Rhizobiales; family Hyphomicrobiaceae; genus Hyphomicrobium_B. The sequence continues at coordinate 911 of JANMOL010000413.1, forward strand.
TGAACGGCTGGGACGCCGCCATCATGCGGATGTGGCTCTCGACCGAGAGATAGCGGCGGCCCTTGCGGCCGCACGGGTTGGCGCAATCGAAGACCGGGAGATGCTCGGTCTTGATGTGGGGTGCGCCTTCCAGTGTCATCGCCCCGCAAACGTGCTCGTTGGCGGCTTCGACATCCTTTTTCGAGAAGCCTAAGTGGGTGAACAGGTCGAACGCCGGGTCGGACAGCTTGTCGGCAGGGACTTTAAGCGCGCCGGTCAGGAAGGCGTCACCCAGCGTCCAGCGATTGAACACGAACTTGATGTCGAAGGCAGCCCCTAAGCCGCTTTCGATTTTGGCCAGCGCGTCGTTGGTGAAGCCGCGGGCTTTCAAGGTCGCGTGGTTGATCGCCGGCGATTGGCGGAGCGAGGCGTGGCCGACCGCGTAGGCTTCGATTTCGGCGATCTGGTGCAGCGGATAGCCGAGCGTGCGGAGCGCTTCGGGCACCGACTGGTTGATGATCTTGAAGTAGCCGCCGCCGGCCAGCTTCTTGAACTTGACGAGCGCGAAGTCGGGTTCGATGCCGGTGGTGTCGCAATCCATCACCAGGCCGATCGTGCCGGTGGGGGCGACGACGGTTGCCTGCGCGTTGCGATAGCCGTGGGCTTGCCCGAGCGCGAGCGCCTGATCCCAGGCGCGCTGGGCGGCTGCAATGATGCGCTTGTCGTGGCACGAGGCCAGATCAAGCGGCACCGGCGCGACGGCCAGCTTTTCATAGCCGGCCGCTTCGCCATAGGCAGCGCGGCGGTGATTGCGGATGACGCGCAGCATATCCTCAGCGTTGGGCTCATAGCCCGGGAATGGTCCGAGCTCTTTGGCCATTTCGGCGCTGGTGGCGTAGCTGACGCCGGTCATGATGGCCGAGATCGCGCCGCAGATGGCGCGGCCTTCGTGCGAGTCATAGGAGATGCCAGCTGACATCAGCAGGCCGCCGATGTTGGCGAAGCCGAGGCCGAGCGTGCGATAGCGGTAGCTCAGTTCGGCAATCTGGCGCGAGGGGAATTGCGCCATCAGCACCGAAATTTCGAGCACGACGGTCCATAAGCGGCAGGCGTGCTCGTAGGCGTCGGTGTCGAACGAAGCATCCTCGCGGCGGAAGCGCAGCAAGTTGAGGGACGCTAAGTTGCAGGCCGTGTCGTCAAGGAACATGTATTCCGAGCACGGGTTCGAGGCGCGGATCTCGCCCGACTGCGGGCAGGTATGCCAGTCGTTGATGGTGGTGTGGAACTGAATGCCGGGATCGGCCGAGGCCCAGGCGGCAAAGCCGATCTGTTCCCACAAATCACGGGCTTTGAGCGTTGTCGTAATCTTGCCGCCGAGACGCGACGTCAGGTTCCAATCCTGATCGTCGGCGACCGCATTGAGGAAGCCGTCGGTGACGCGCACCGAGTTGTTCGAGTTCTGACCAGCGACCGTCAGATAGGCTTCGCTATCCCAATCGGTGTCGTAGGTGTCGAACGCCATTTCGGTGTAGCCCTGCTTGGCGAATTGGATGACGCGCAGGATGTAATTTTGCGGCACGCCGTCGCGCTTGGCCTCCCGGATGGCGAGCTTGAGCTTGGGGTTCTTGGTGGCATCGAAACAGCGTTCGTCCGGGCCTGCCTCCGGCAGGACGCCTTCGGCTTCACAGTTGACGCAGGCCTTCATGACGGCCTTCAGGCGCTTCTGGCAAATCTTGGAGCCGGTGACGAGGGCTGCAACCTTCTGCTCCTCGCGCACCTTCCAGGTGATGTATTCTTCGATGTCGGGGTGATCGACGTCGACGACGACCATCTTGGCGGCGCGCCGCGTGGTGCCGCCCGACTTGATCGCGCCGGCCGCCCGGTCGCCGATTTTGAGGAAGCTCATCAGGCCCGACGAGCGGCCGCCGCCGGAAAGTTTTTCATTGGCGCCGCGCAGCGACGAGAAATTCGAGCCGGTGCCCGAGCCGTATTTGAAAAGCCGGGCTTCACGCACCCATAGATCCATGATGCCGCCGTCACCGACCAAGTCATCGGCGACCGACTGGATAAAACAGGCGTGCGGCTGGGGGTGTTCGTAGGCAGAGGACGACTGTGTCAGCTCGCCGGTCTGATAGTCGACGTACATATGGCCCTGACCCGGGCCATCGATGCCGTAGGCCCAGTGCAGGCCGGTGTTGAACCATTGCGGCGAATTGGGTGCTGCCATCTGCCGTGCCAGCATGAAGCGGTGCTCATCGAAGAACGCGCGGGCGTCGTCTTCGGTGGTGAAGTATCCGCCCTTCCAGCCCCAGTAGGTCCAGGTTCCCGCTAAGCGATCAAAGACCTGGCGGGCATCGCTCTCGCCGCCGAAGCGTTCCTTTTCGGGCAGGCTGGCGAGGGCTGTATCATCGGGGATCGAACGCCACAGCCAGGATGGCACCTGTGTCTCTTCGAATTTCTTGAGGCGGCGCGCGACGCCAGCTTTGCGGAAGTATTTCTGCGCTAAAATATCAGCCGCGACCTGGCTGAACTGTTCGGGGACGTCAAAACCTTCGAGGCGGAAGACGACCGAGCCATCGGGATTTTTGATTTCGGATGTCGCCCGCCGGAACGGGATGGTTGCGTAAGGCGATTGGCCAGCTGTCGTAAAGCGCCGCGCGATCTTCATAAAGTAGTGCCCCCGATTGTCGGGACGGTCGTACTAAGGACGAGTTCGAACGCCGAATGGTTGTTATCGTCAGCCGCACGGCCTGGCCCTGATTCCAGACAACGCGGCGTCTTTTTAAGTGGCGGTACGCAAAAGGCTTACAAACGCGGCGAGCGGTTTGCGGCCCCTGCGTGCGCATCCGCGCACACCGCACCGGTTCGAGATCCTGCCGAACTCTGGCAATCCCGCGAACCCCGCACACCCTGTGATGGCCAGCCTTTGATGGCCAGCCTTTGATGGCCAGCCTGCGATGGCCGGCCATGCGGGGTCTGGTACAACCTCGATGGCTTGATACTGACGCTGCTCCGTGGACCTGCGACCTGCTGAAACCCGATGCCGGGGACTGCTCAACGCGCAGACCAACTCGGTTGTGGTACGCGCTCGATGGATCGCTGCCTCCTGGCCGCAAACACCGCGCCTCACCACCCCTGAAAGCTAGGACGATTCGAGGGAGTCGTCATCGGAAGATTGGCTTATATTGTGGTAGCAGGCGCAACCGACACAAGATCTAGTGGTGTTGGCAACCTGTGAGGGAGAGCCGCGCAAGGCCTGTATTTGCGGGCTTATGGCGCTGAGCGTCGCCCGGGCGGGCTGTGGGCAAGGCCAATTTGCGGGCGCGCGCCGGTCGTCTCCCGGTCAGACTAGCGCGATTCCGCATCACAGGTGTTGCGCGCCTGCATCGTGTGCCGCGCGTCTGGACATTCGCCGCCCGGCGCAGTTAATCCGGGAGTAGAATTTTGCACGAAAGGCCAACACGGCATGAGCATGCTGAGCGAGATCTTCAGCTGGTGGGGCGGCAACACCTGGGGCACGCGGCTTTATACCTGGCGCAAGGGGCGGCAGGTCGGGCAGGACGAGTTTGGCAACCGCTATTATCTGCAAACGCGCGGGGTTGGTCCGCTCGGCGTGCCGTCGCGCTGGGTCATCTATCCGTCGCTGTCGGAGCCGACGCAGGTGCCGCCCGATTGGCACGGCTGGCTGCATCATACCGTCGACGAGGTGCCGACCGATGAGGATTATCAGGCCAAGCCGTGGCAAAAACCGCATCAGATGAACCTGACCGGCACGGCGCGGGCCTATCGCCCGGCTGGATCGATTCTCGGGACCGGCGTGCATGCCAAGGCGTCGCGCGATTATAAGCCGTGGAAACCGAACTAGCGGTTCAGTTTTTGTTTGTTGGCCGCGCGCTCTTGAGCCTTGCTGTGGTCACCATTGATGTGGATGAAACGCACCACGGCTGAATGAGGCCACGTGTGACTGTGAGAACGGGACGATCCGGTGGCCGATAGACTGTTCGAACGCCGCACTTTAGACCACGCACGCCGCCGCGGATGGGCGCTGGCGGCCATTGCGCTTGGCGTGCTTGCGGCGGCTCCCGCTCAGGCCGAGCGGATTGAAAACACCGTCGCGATTTTTTCAGCGCTCGACAAGGTGACGGCGCGGATTTCCAAATTTGAGGCGAAGCTCGGCGAAACCAAAGTGTTCGGCGGCCTGAAGGTGACGCCGCGCGCCTGCTATTCGCGCCCGCCGACCGAGCAGCCGAAAACGACGACCTTCGTCGAGGTCGATGAGGTGCAGCTCGACGGCAAAGAAAAGCGCATTTTCACCGGCTGGATGTTTGCAGAAAGCCCGGGCCTCTATGGCGTCGAGCATCCGACGTTCGATGTCTGGCTGACGGAATGCCAAAAGCCGCTGAAAGCAACGGCACAGAAGGCGCCGGAGCCAGCTGGCAAGGCGGCGGCTGGCAAGGAACCGGCAGCGATTGAACAACCTGATGCTGTTGCCGCCGAGCCGGCGGAGCCCGCGCGCCGGCGCGTGAGGCGCTGAAAGCCGATCGCGCAACCACGTCCCCTCGCCCCTGTGGGGGAGGCCGGGAGGGGGATAATCCGAACTGTCGG
>JANMOL010000424.1:0-2252 GCA_031369245.1 Hyphomicrobium sp.
AGAGCGTCCACACCGCCGACGATTTGCCAAAGCTCGGATCGCGCTACAGCGCGGTCAATATCAAGCTCGACAAAGCCGGCGGACTGACGGCTGCCCGCGATCTTTGGCAGGCGGCGGCCGCGCAAGGCTTCAAGACGATGATCGGCTCGATGGTGTCGTCGTCACTGGCGGTTGCACCTGCGTTCATTCTCGCCCAACAGGCCGAATGGGTCGATCTTGATGGCCCGCTGCTGCTGGCCCAAGACCGGCCGCATGGCTTTGTCATAAACGCTGGCGTCATGTCGCCGCCCTCTCACAAGCTCTGGGGTTAGGTCAGCTGGACACCGGGCGCAACGGCCTCGAGTTCAGCGCCGTCCCAGATCCGCAACAGCCTGACGGCTGCCAGAAACGCCAAGACCGATACAGCAGCCATCGAAAAATACGATGCGCTGCCGTAGGCGCTAAAGATCCACCCGGCGATGAGCGTTGCAATCCCCATTGCCAGACCCGCCGCCACCGTTGCGTAAAGCGCCTGCGCCGTGCCCGAAGCATGACGCGGCACCGCCTGCTTGATGAAGTGGATGGCGGCGACATGGGATGCGCCGTAAGTGATGCCGTGCAGCAGCTGCAGCGGCACAAGGACAGTCAGATCCGGATCAAAGCCCATCGCAATCCAGCGCACGACCGACGCACCGTCGCCCGCCAGCAGCAGCCGGACCGTGCCAAACCGCTCGACCAGCGCGCCCGACATCGCAAACACCACAACTTCAGCGAACACACCGATCGCCCACAGCGCACCAATCCACGCGCCGCCAAGGCCCTGCTTCTGCCAGATCAACGCGCCGAACGTCAGAAAGGTGGCGTGAGCGGCTTGGATCAATCCTGCGGCCAGCAAGAACGCGATGAATGCCGGCTGGCGCAAAAGCAGCCCGGGCTCACTCGCCCGCCACAGCGGCGCCGCCTGATCACCTTTGCCAACGGGCTCAGCGCTGTCTGCGGTATCGCGCGGCAGGTTGTGCGCGGCAGCGACCGTGACAAGACACCCGGCGGCCACCAGCCAAACCCCGGCCCCGCCGCCATAGTGCGCAACCGCGACGCCGCCAGCAAAACTCGCCGCGACGAAACTCAACGAGCCCCACAGCCGCATCCGGCCATAGTCGAGGCCCGCACGCCGGACGCCGGCCACGGCCACCGTTTCGGTCAGCGGCATGATCGTCGAGTTGCAGATAATCAGCGGAACCGTCAGCAGCATGATCGGCCAGTACGTGGCGGCTTGGCTGAGTGCCAGGACGAGGCCCAGGCTCAGCCACGCGAGCACGATCAGCATGGCGCGGTGACTGCCGTTGCGATCGGCAATGAGCGCCACGGCGGGCGTAATCAGAATGCGCAAGAAAAACGGCGCGGCCATCACGGCGCTGATCTCAGGGGCTGTCAGCCCGCGCCAGTCCAGCCAGACCGGCATGTACGGCACGTTCATGCCGTACACGACGAACAGCGCGCCATAAAACGTGGCGAGCCGGATCGCGAAAGCGCGTGCGTCGGCTGGCGGCGATCCGTCCATGCTGTCTCCGATTGCAGCCTCGCGCGTCCGCGGACGCGGACCGGTACCGTGAAGACTCACCCGTCATCTTCCTAGCCGTTGGCAAGCGAAGACCCTTGGCACCTTTGGCCTCGAATCACGTATGCGTAATGAATTCTGTGGAAAAATTGGGACGGCCATGCATAGCCTGTCACCCTCCAACGCCGTCGATCACGAAACCGAATACCGCGCCATTGAGTCGACGCTGCTGGAATCGGCACGCGGGCGCTGGTTTCTGGCCGAACATGGCCGCCGCGCGCGGCGGCTCGATAGCGCCCTTCTGGACGACGCGGTCAGCCGATTGCAGAATTCACTGCGCCAGCCGCCGGCACTTTTGGGCCAGCTTCAGACCGAAATCGAGGGCTTGAAAGCCCACCTTGCGGAAACACGCGCTGCGCTGCTGGCGCGGCCTCAATCACCGGGCGCAGGCCCGGTCGGTCACGGCAGTCCGCCGCCGCAGACGATCCTCAAAGCGGCCGAAGACATCCACGATATCGCTTGGGCGTTGCAGGCCAATCCGTTTGATCCAAAAGGCTGCGAAGAGATTGCGCGCAACGCCGGCAAGCTCTACGCGCTCAGCCAGTCACACGCCGTGGAATCAGAACGCGCGCTCGCCACGGCCGCAGCTCTCAATATCGCAACAGACCGCCTGGAAGCCCTGCTGGCAACGATTGTGCACGAGCTTGAGATTGAT
>JANMOL010000431.1:0-4762 GCA_031369245.1 Hyphomicrobium sp.
CCTCGATGAGGCCTACCGGATGATGTCTGCCTCGGGCCCGCTGGCTCCTGACGCGCAGCAGTTCATGTATTTTGAAACCGGACAAGGCAGTGAGCTGACCTACGGCAAGCACAACGGCATCGACATGGCGACGACTGAGGCGTTGTGCTACGGCCTGGCGCGTCGCTGGGACCCATTCATGGTCAACAACGTCACCGGCTTCATCGGACCGGAAACCCATCGCGACAACTTCGAAATGATCATCTCGAACCTGCAAGATCATTTCATGGGAAAATTGCTCGGCCTGCCGATGGGTATGGCGCCGTGCTATACACTGCATTCCGACATCACGATGGAAGGCCAGCAGATTGCCACAGCCCTGCTGACCGCCGCCGGTGCCAACTATTTTATGGATGTCTACTTGAGCGTCGACCGCATGCTGGCCTACTTCGACACCTGCGGGCATGACGATCAGACACTGCGCGAAGTGCACGGGCTTAGCCCCGCGCCGGACTATTTGGCCTGGGCCATCGCACGCGGCATATTCCAGCGAGACAGTGACGGCGACATTACGCGCGGGCCAAACTGGGGCAACCCGCGCATCTTCTGCGGCTCCGAGGCTGAGTTCGATCGCCTGATGACCTCGGTGCCGGCAGCCTATGGTTTTGACAGCGCCGGGCCGCGGCCCGCAAACCGTGTCTCGCGTCTGGTCAAAGCCAATCTCGCCGCGGCGCGCGAAGCGATCTATGCCGAAGTAACACCCGAGCGGCTCGGCACGATCGAGTTACGCAGAATCGCTACCGGCGCGGGGTCAAAGTCTGCGCATCTCGACAATCCGAACAGCGGCGCGCACTTAGCTGATGCGGCGCGCGCGGCGCTGGCGCCGGAATTGGCCGAAGTCCAGATCATTGTCTCGGATGGCCTCAGCGCCGAAGCCGTGCATCACAATATCCCGCACCTTCTGCCGGTTCTTATGGACGGCCTGCAGCAGCGCCAGATCACTGTCGGCCAGCCGATGCTCGCGCGCTATGGCCGGGTAAAGCTTGCAGAAGCCGTGGGTGACGCGCTCGGGCCGCAGTTGATCATCAACCTGATCGGCGAGCGGCCCGGCGGCGACGCGCTGGCCTCGCGCAGCATGTCGGCCTATCTGGCCTACCGCCTGCCTGATGCCGAAAGCCGCCAGGCGGCCCAGGCGTTCAGCGGCAATCCGAATGCGACCTACGAGTACACGGTCATTTCGAATATCTACCAGGGCGGCCTGGCGCCAGACGACGCCGGCCGTCTGATTGCTGAGCGGGCCAAGCAAATCTTAAGTCATAAAGCCGCCGGCAACCGGCTTGAACGGGCGATCAGTGACCGGAATTTCGCCCGCGAACGTTTGGAAGCACGCCTGCCTGCGGCATCAGTCCGTTAGTCGAAATGCAATAATGCTCTGAAGAATAACGTTTTTTCAATTGCCGAAGGGATCTGCGGCAGGTCTCGCTGGCCGCCGGGTAGGCCGTGTTTTTTTAATGCCCAGCCGCTCCCACCTGTAACATTCCCGTCCACTTGACCGTATGGTATAGTGGTGCGAACGCCCGGCTCGCTGAGAGCCGCGACCCAAGGAGCCTGACGCATGCTCACTTCCCTATCGATCCGCTCTGGCTTTTCTGGCGCGATGCTGGCCGTTTTCGCGGCCGTTGCGTTTGCCGGGCCGGCGGTTGCTCAAGCCCCACTGCCGGTCGCCTGGGACAGTCTCAAAAAGGATGTGTTCGGCGCCAAGGACATCCTGGACGGTGCGGGCATGATCGACCTCGAAACCCCCATTCGCGCTGAGGACGCAGCGATCGTCCCGATCACCGTGCGGATGCCGGCCAACTTTGCCGGTACGGTCAAAAAGCTGACGCTCATCGTCGATCAGAACCCATCGCCAGTCGTCGCCTCGTTTACCTATGGCAATGCCGCCGGCACTGGTGACCGCATGCTCTCGACGCGCATTCGCATGGATCAGTATTCCGACGTCCGCGCCATCGCTGAGACAGCTGATGGCAAGCTCTACATGACGGCCAAGTTCGTCAAGGCGTCGGGCGGCTGCTCGGCTCCGATGGGCAAGGATGCTGAAGAAGCCATGAAGAGCATGGGCCGGATGCAGGTCAAGAAGATGGTGACCAAGGATGCCGATGCGCTGACGCAGGAAGCGCAGATCATGATCAAGCATCCCAACGTCACCGGTATGCAGATGGACCAGCTGTCGGGGTTGTACGCGCCGGCGCGTTACATCAACAAAATTGAAGTCAAGAGCGGCAATGACCTGATCTTCGCCATGGAAGGCGGCATCTCGATCAGCGAAGATCCCAACTTCCGCTTCACGATGAGCGGCAAGACAGGTGACACGATCGAAGTCAAAGCCGAAGATTCTGACGGTGCGACCTTCAGCGGGCAGTCAACGCCCAGCCAGTCGTAATCTCGCAACGTCTGGTGCAATCGCGCGGGCCGGGATCGATGAGCAGACCGCTCTCCGCTCCGGCCCGTTTGTTTTTTGATCCCGCGCGCACGGCGCCACTCTCCCTGCAATCCGGTAATGCCATGACCGAGAAACTGACCCGCGATGACCTCGTGCCCGTTGCGGGTGGCGGTCTGCTGCACCGGCGCGTTGTCCTGAAGCAAGGATTGTTGCTCGCGGCCGCATCCGCTGCGAGCGGCGCTTATGCTGCCGAACCGGCAGCCAAATCGCCCGAAGACCTTGCCTCGCCCACCTGGATGCATAAGCCCGGTCTGCCGTTCACGGGCTATGGCAAGCCTGCACCGCACGAAGCCCGCGTGCAGCGCGCCATCGGCAGCAACCGTGACCTTTCCGGAAACGGCGTGTCGTGGACACCGCTGCAAGATCTCGAAGGCATCATCACGCCGAGCGGCTTGCACTTTGAGCGCCACCACAACGGCGTGCCCGAGATCGACCCAGCCCAGCATCGCCTCGTCATTCATGGCATGGTCAAACAGCCGCTGATCTTCACGGTCGAAAACTTGCTTCGCTACCCGATGCAATCGCAGCTTATTTTCATCGAGTGCGGCGGCAACAGCAACGCTGGCTGGCATCAAGAACCGCTGCAGCGCCCGGTTGGTTCGTTTCACGGTCTGGTGTCGTGCAGTGAATGGACCGGCGTGCCGCTGGCCATCCTGCTCGATCAGGCGGGCATCGACCCGAAAGCCACCTGGGTCATCGCGGAGGGCGCCGACGCGGCAGCGATGAACGTCAGCTTGCCGCTCTCCAAGCTGATGGACGATGCGATTGTCGCGCTCTATCAAAACGGCGAGCGCATCCGGCCCGAAAACGGCTATCCGCTGCGGCTTGTCGTTCCCGGCTGGGAGGGCGTGGTCAACGTCAAGTGGCTGCGCCGCCTGCAGCTGACCGCCGAACCCGTCATGGCGCGCAATGAAACCGCCAAGTACACCGAGCTGATGCCGTCGGGCCAATCGCGCATGTTCACGTTCGTGATCGATGCCAAATCGCTGATCACCTCGCCGTCGGCATTTCAAAAAATGCAGGGGCCCGGCGTCTATGAAATCCGCGGTCTGGCCTGGAGCGGACGCGGACGCATCACAAAAGTCGAAGTGTCGGCCGATGGCGGCACCAGCTGGGCTGACGCGCACTTGCAAGATCCCGTGCTGTCGCGCTGCTTCACGCGGTTTCGCGCGCCGTGGTCGTGGAGCGGACAACCGGCCGTACTCAAAAGCCGCGCGACGGATGAGACCGGCTATGTCCAACCTGAACGCGCCGTGCTGGTCAAAGAGCGCGGCCGCGAGGGTTATTTCCACTACAACGCCATCGTATCGTGGGGCATCGATGAAGCCGGGGCGATCAGCCATGTCTACGCTTAGAGCGCGCCTGCTTGCGATGATCGCGCTGTGGGCAACGCCATCCGGCATCGCGCGCGCGGAGATATCAGCGACAGCCCCCCGTCTTGGCACACCGGTCACGGCCGAACAGGCCGCAAAATGGGATCTGACGATTTTCCCTGACGGCCGCGGATTGCCGCCGGGTCATGGCAGCGCCGTTGAGGGCCGCGTCTTGTTCGACAGACACTGCGCCAGCTGCCACGGCGCCGGCGGACGCGGGGCAACGGCCGAAGAGCTCGTTGGCGAGCCAGTGCCGCCGACGGCTGAAAATCCCGGCAAGGCCATCGGCCCCTACTGGCCGTTCGCGACAACGATTTTCGATTACAATCGCCGCAGTATGCCGCCTGCCGCACCCGGATCACTGTCGGCTGATGAGCACTATGCGATCGTGGCATATCTGCTGTTTGCGAACAAAATCATCGGCGAAAAAGATGAAATAAACGCCTCGACGCTGCCCAAAATCAAAATGCCAAACCGCGACGGTTTCATCTGGATCGACGTCGCTAAATAGCCAGCTCAGCGCGGCTTGACAGCGCGGCACCGGCATCTGACACGCTCTATGACAGCCTCCGTCATCCCCGGACCGGAGCCTGCCCCGGAATAGTGTTGAATTCGCTGCCCGGCTGCCCTATTTCCCGCGACGGGCCGCATGGTGCCGCCGGCCGGCGGTTCTCAGGTCAAGCCCTGCGGGCAGATATCTTCGGGAGTGCGAATTGGATAACGTTTTGATCATCGGCGCAGGTGCCGCGGGTTCGGTGACGGCGCAAAAGTGCGCGATGAACCGCGACGTGTTCAAGAAAATCCATCTGGCCTCGCGCCGGCTCGTGAGTTGCGAGAAAGTCGCCAAGCAGTGCACGACGCCGATCGACATCTCGCAGGTCGACGCCGACAACGTGGCCGAAGTCGT
>JANMOL010000435.1:0-2474 GCA_031369245.1 Hyphomicrobium sp.
GTGGCAAGCCGCTTTTGTCCAGCGAGCGGCTCACCGCGGCAGCGTGGTCGAGCCCATCAGAAACTTGTCGATCGAATGGGCGGCCTGGCGGCCCTCGCGAATGGCCCAGACCACCAGCGACTGGCCGCGGCGAATGTCGCCGGCCGTGAATAGCTTTGGCGAGGCGGCAAGTTTGTAATCTTTGTCAGTGGCATCGAGGCCCTTGAAGCGCCCGCGTGCGACGACGGGTAGTTGCAGTTCCTTGACGACATCGCTTTCGATCGGGCCGGAAAAGCCCATGGCGAACAACACGAGGTCGGCATCGAGCGTGCCTTCCGTGCCTTTGATCGGGGCCATGTTGGCGTTGACGCGGGTGTAGTGCAGCTTTTTGACGTGACCGGCTTCGCCCGAAAAGCCGGTGGTCGAAATTGAATATTCGGTTTTCGCGCCCTCGGCCTGCGAGGAGGAGACGCGCATTTTCAGCGGCCAATGCGGCCAGGACAGCGCCTTGTTTTCCATGGCCGGCGGTTGCGGCATGATCTCGAGCTGGGTGACGCTTTTCGCGCCCTGCCGGAACGATGTGCCGATGCAATCGCTGCCGGTGTCGCCGCCGCCGATGACGATGACGTGCTTATCCTTGGCGGATAGCTCGCGCGCTTTGGCTGGCGGCTTTTCCGACGCGAGCCGGCGGTTTTGCTGCGGCAGGAAGTCCATGGCGTAGTGGATGCCGTCCAGATCGCGGCCTGGCGACTTCGCAAAAAAGTCGAACGGGTGCTCCGAGCCGGTCGCGATCAGCACGGCGTCGTGCTTGCCTTCGAGGTATTTCGCGGCGATGTCTTGGCCAACGTGGACGCCGCAGTGGAACGTGACGCCTTCGGCTTCCATCTGTTTGACGCGGCGCGCGATGATGTCCTTTTCCATTTTGAAATCAGGGATGCCGTAAACGAGCAGGCCGCCGGGGCGCGGGCTTTTCTCATAGACATGGACATCGTGGCCGGCGCGCGCGAGTTGCTGGGCGGCGGCGAGACCGGCGGGTCCAGAACCAATGATGGCGACGCGCTTGCCGGTTTTGGTCTCAGGCGGCTGCGGCTGGATCCAGCCTTCTGACCAGGCGCGATCGGCGATCGAACATTCGATGGTTTTGATCGTCACCGGTTTGTCGTCGATGTTGAGCGTGCAAGACGCTTCGCACGGTGCCGGGCAAATGCGGCCCGTGACTTCCGGGAAATTGTTGGTCGAATGCAGGTTGTCGGACGCCTGCTTCCAGTCGCCGTGATAGACGAGGTCGTTCCAATCGGGGATCTGATTGTTGACCGGGCAGCCGTTGTGGCAATACGGAATGCCGCAATCCATGCAGCGCGCGGCCTGCTTCATGACCTCCGGCTCGGCCAGCGGAACGACAAATTCCTTCCAGTGTTTGGTGCGTTCCTCGACCGGCTTGTACTTGCGGTCGGCGCGGTCGATTTCCAGAAATCCGGTTGGCTTGCCCATGCTTGTCTCTTGTTGGTGCGGCGCTGCGCGGTCACGTCTCGTCGTGCGTCGGGCTTACTGTTTCGTTGCGGGAGCGGGTGATGACGCGACCGCGTCCCGCGCCGTGGCGAGGTCGGTCAGTGCGCGGTGGAATTCCGTTGGCATGACCTTCTTGAACTTCGGCAAGTAGGCTGAAAAGTCCTTGAGGATCGCCTGTGCCGTTTTCGAGTTGGTGTAATGCGCGTGGCGCTGGATCAACGCGTGCAAACGCTCGGCGTCCTGTTCGCGCAGGTCGAGCATGACGTCGGCCAATTTGCGCGAGACGGCGTCGCCGTTGGCTTTGGCCAGTGCTCCGAGCACGGCCTGATCGGCGGTGATCTCTTCGAGCTTGACCATCTCTTTATTGAGACGGGACTCAAAGTCGCCGCTCTCGTCGAGCACGTAGGCGATGCCGCCCGACATACCGGCTGCAAAATTGCGGCCCGTCGGACCGAGTACGACGACGACGCCGCCGGTCATGTATTCGCAGCCGTGATCGCCTGTGCCTTCAACGACGGCCGACGCGCCTGAGTTGCGAACGGCAAACCGCTCGCCCGCGACGCCGCGGAAATAGCACTCGCCGTTGATCGCGCAGTACAGCACGGTGTTGCCGACAATAATACTTTCTTCAGGCGTGATGCCGGACTTCGGATCCGGGCGCACGATCAGCTTGCCGCCAGATAAGCCTTTGCCGACGTAATCGTTGCCTTCACCCGTCAGATCGAGGGTGACGCCGGCCGCTGCCCAGGCGCCGAATGCCTGGCCCGCTGTGCCTTTGAGCGAGAACCAAATCGTGTCTTCGGGCAGACCTGCATGGCCGTAGCGCTTGGCGATTTGGCCTGACAGCATGGCGCCCGTCGAGCGGTTGACGTTCTTGATTGCAAGCTCGGCTTTGACGGGCTTCTTGTGCTCGAGTGCGGGAAGAGCGAGTTCGATGAGCTTGATGTCGAGTACTTTTTCGAGGCCGTGATCCTGGCGCTCCGAAT
>JANMOL010000460.1:0-3098 GCA_031369245.1 Hyphomicrobium sp.
GCTCTCATGTGGCCGAAATGCTGCTCGCGCGCGGCGACGAAGTGCTGGGAATCGACAACTTCGCCACCGGCCGGCGCGATAATCTGCATCCGCAAAACAAGCTGACGCAGGTCGAAGGCACGATCGTTGACGGCGCACTGGTCGACCAACTCATTGGCGACTTCAAGCCGGACATTGTTGTCCATACCGCCGCGTCCTACAAGGATCCCGACGACTGGGGCACAGACGCGCTTGTCAATGCGGCTGGCACGGCCAATGTTGCGCGCGCTGCAAAACTCAACAAGGTTCAGCGGCTGATCTATTTCCAGACGGCGTTGTGCTACGGTACGAAACCGATCCAGCAACCAATCCAGCTTAACCACCCGATCAACCCCGTCAATTCGAGCTACGCCATCTCAAAGACAGCGGGCGAGCACTATGTGCAGTTCTCCGGCGTTGACTGGGTAACCTTCCGGCTGGCAAACGTGATCGGCGAACGCAATGTCTCCGGCCCGCTGCCGATTTTCTATGGACGGTTAGCGAAGGGTCAAAAGTGCTTCGTCACGACGGCACGCCGTGACTTTTGCTATGCAGCAGATCTGGCCAGAGTTGTGGTGAAGGCAGCCGATGGCAAAGGCAGCGGCACCTATCATTTCTCGTCCGGTAAGGACGTCGCAATTAAAGAGCTGTACGACGCCGTCGTCAAAGCCATGAAGCTCAATCACTACCCTGAGCCTGAAATCAAACCGCTCGGGCCGGATGATGCACCGTCGATCCTGCTCGATCCTGCGCGCACGTTCGCCGATTTTGGGGATCTGACATTCACGTCGCTTGACGATATCGCCCAAGTTTCAGTCGATCGCTGGGCGCGTGAGGGCGTAGTCGGCGGCTACACGCATCTTAAAGAAGCACGCGCGGACGTGCGAACCTAATAGGCAGCACATCCATGCGAATTCTTTTGACCGGCGGCGCGGGCTGTCTTGGCTCGAACCTGACGGAGAGATATGTCGAGGCGGGTCATGATGTGCTCATCATCGACAATTTCGCGACAGGCCAGCGGGGCTCATTGCCTGATGCCCATCCACGGATGCGTATCGTAGAAGGGTCCATTACGGATCGGCGACTTGTCGATCAGGCGTTTGCTGACTTCAAGCCGAGCCACGTTATCCATTCGGCAGCTGCCTACAAAGACCCTGACGATTGGCTGGAGGATACCCGCACCAACGTCGAGGGTACTATTCATGTGGCCCAGGCTGCCAAGGCGGCCGGTGTCAATCGCTTCGTCAATTTTCACACGGCGCTTGGCTACGGCCGTCCAATGGCGATACCTATACCTGCCGACGCACCGGCGCGGCCATTTACAAGCTATGGAATTTCCAAGCAGGCTGGTGAAAACTATCTCGCGATGTCGGGCCTGCCGTTTGTCTCGTTACGCCTTGCGAATGTGACGGGTCCGCGCCTTGCAATCGGACCCATCCCGACGTTTTACACCCGCCTCAAAGCTGGCAAGGGCTGCTTCTGTTCAAAGACTGTGCGCGACTTCGTCGACATGGACGACTTTTTTTCGATCATGGACCTTGTGATGAAAGACGGTGCACCGACCGGACTGTTCAATGTCTCAACCGGGACTGGTCATTCGATCAAGGACATCTTTGATATCGTTGTTGATCATTTGAAGATCGACTTGAAAGAGCCGGTGCCGGAAGTTGAGCCCGGAGCCGATGACGTGCCCGCCGTGGTGCTCGATCCCTCGAAAACCATGTCAGTCTTCAATTGGACGCCGAAGTTCACGTTCGAACAGACCATCCGGCGAATGCTGAGCTGGTATGATGCGCATGGCGTTACGGCGATCTACAGCCATTTGAAAGCCCCGCCAGCCGCCCGCTAACACACGGTGACAGACAGCAAGAGGAAGACGCAATGACTGGAAGCTTTGCTGGCCAGAACGTGCTTGTGACGGGTGGCGCAGGTTTTGTTGGATCAAACCTTGTCCGGCAAATTTTGCAGGATCAACCGCGCAAGCTGACGATCATCGACAACTTCCTGTCAGCTGATCCTGTGAACGTTCCTGACAACCCTATCGTCAAACTCGTGTCAGCATCGATCACGAACGATCGCGTGCTGTCTGAAATCGACGGTGATCTCGATTACGCCTATCACTTGGCCTGCTATCACGGAAATCAATCGTCGATCCACGACCCGCTCGCAGATCACGAGAACAACACGCTGACGACGCTGAAGCTCTTCGAGCGCTTGAAGGATATTACTTCACTCAAGAAGGTGGTTTATTCGGCCGCGGGGTGTGCCGTTGCCGCTAAGACATTCGACGGCGCCAGCGCCACGGGGGAAGACGCGCACGTTTCATTGTTTCACGACAGCCCGTATTCAATCTCCAAACTGATTGGCGAGATGTACGGCAACTATTACTTCACGCGCTACAAAATGCCGTTTGTGAAAGCCCGCTTTCAGAACGTGTTTGGGCCGGGAGAAATCCTTGGTGCCGGTCGCTGGCGAGGTACCCCAGCAACTGTCTGGCGCAATGTCACGCCAACCTTCATCTGGAAGTCGCTCAACGGTGAAGCCTTGCCGGTCGAGAACGGCGGCATCGCCAGCCGTGATTTCATTTTTGTGGAGGACATGGCGCGCGGCTTGATGGCCTGCGCGCTGCGCGGCGAGCCCGGCGAAATCTATAATCTCGGCTCTGGTGTCGAAACCACCGTTCGCGAACTTGCCGAGCGGATCAATGCCGCAACCGGTAACGCGACACCAATCGCATTAACGCCTGCCCGTGATTGGGACCGTTCGGGGCAGCGTTTCGCAGCTATCGAAAAAGCTCAGGAAAAGCTTGGCTTTGTGGCGTCCGTCGGACATGACGACGGTATCCGCCGCACGGTCGAGTGGACCAAAGCTAACCGCGGCACAATCCTGCGCTGCATGCATCAGCACGCACATTTTCTGCCGGACGTCCGCAAGTATTCAGTCTAGCTGGCTGGATTTGGGGCACATGCAGAAACAATGTGTGCAATAAGCTCATGTAAACAGTCTTCGATTGACCGGTTAACGGTGTCGAGAACCAAATCTGGCGACGCGGGAACTTCGTAAGGAGCCGAAATCCCCGT
>JANMOL010000466.1:0-3529 GCA_031369245.1 Hyphomicrobium sp.
AGATCCCGGCCGGAGTTCATGCCCGCGTTCGCGGGTGCCGGGATGACGGAGTGTCAATGGACATAGCGACGGGCGCGGCACACGCGAAAACCGGCCTGCTTCCTGCTACTTGCTTCCTGCTGCCCGCGTCCCGCAGTCCGCTGCCTGCCCCTCACACCGCCTCGAAGCCCGGAATGATATAGCGCTCGTAGTTGTCGCCCTTGACCTTGCTCTCGCTCTTGGCAAAGCTCTTCACCGAAATGCCGGCCTGATGGACGGTCTCGGGCGTACCCGAAATCAGCGGATGCCACCACGCCAGGTCGCGGCCCTCGGCCACCACCCGGTAGCCGCAGCTCGGCGGCAGCCACGGAATTTCGCGGACCTTTTGCGGCGTCAGCTCGACGCAATCGGGCATCAGGCTGAAACGCTCGGGGTAGTTGGTGCAACGGCACGATTTGACGTTGAGCATCGAGCACGCCAGCCGGGTCATGTGGATCTCAGACGTATCCTCGTCCTCGAGCTTGATCAGGCAGCAGCGCGCGCAGCCATCACACAGCGATTCCCACTCCTTCTGGCTCATGTCCTCAAGCGTCTTGACCTTCCAGAACGCAGCCCCGTCGCTATCCAAAGTCATGCCTCTCGCCGCCTTGCCTGATCGCTTGCCTTCAACCCCGGTCATGGGCTTATAAATAACCACAATTTGGGCGTCTTGGGATTCGTATCGTAGCGCTTGGCAGCGACGGCTCCGAGGGGACAAATCGCGCGGCCATTCCGTTCGTCCATCAACTGGGGTTTTGACGTTTGAACGACTGGTTCTTCAAGCAAGGCGGCCGCGACCGCATCCTCAGGCGGCTCGAGATTGATTCGAAAATCAATTCCGTGCTGACCAACTCGTGGTCGCGCATCACCGACGGCTGGAACGCTGGCTCGAGTTACTTCGCGCGCTTCCAGCTGACCGGCTGGCGGCGCCTGCTCAATGAGCTGCTGTCGGAAGGCGTGTCAATCGCGACCGGCGCATTCGTGGTGTTGTACGCCCTCGCGCTGCCAGCCCTGCTCGAATTCGACGAAAGCAAATTCCAGACCGGCAAGTTCGCCGTCAAGTTCCTCGATGCCAACGGCAACGAACTCGGCAAGCGCGGCATTCTGCACAACGATTCCGTGCCGCTCGACGAAATTCCCGACACCTTGATCAAGTCGACGCTGGCAACCGAAGACCGGCGCTTCTTTGAACACTACGGCGTCGACGTGTACGGCACCGCGCGGGCGATCATCACCAACGCGCAGGCCAATGAAGTCGTGCAGGGCGGCTCGACGCTGACCCAGCAGCTGGCCAAAAACCTGTTCTTGTCGTCTGAGCGTTCGCTCCAGCGCAAGATCAAGGAACTGTTCCTGTCGTTCCTGCTCGAGAGCCGGTTCACGAAACGCGAAATTCTGAAAATGTATTTCGACCGCGCCTACATGGGCGGCGGAGCATTCGGCGTCGAGGCGGCGGCGCAATACTACTTCGGCAAAACCGTGCGCGACGTCACGCTGGCGGAATCCGCACTTCTGGCCGGGCTGTTCAAAGCGCCGGCCAAGTACGCGCCGCACGTCAATCTGCCAGCCTCGCGCGCCCGCACGAATGAGGTTTTGGACAACCTCGTCGAAGCTGGATTTTATACCCCCGGTCAGGTTCACGCCGCCCGCCTCAGTCCGGCCAAGACGATCGACAACCGCTCGACCACCAGCCCCGATTGGTTCCTCGATTGGGCCTACGAGGAAATCCAGCGGCTGGCAGAAGGCAAAGGCCAGTACGTGCTGACCGCGCGCACCACCGTCGATATGACCTTGCAGCGCCACTCGGATGAAGCCGTCAACGCCGCGCTGACCAAAGACGGCAAGTCGATGCACATCACCTCGGGCGCGATGGTCGTCATGGAACCCGACGGCGCGGTGCGCGCTATTACCGGCGGACCGGACTACGGCGAAAGCCAGTTCAACCGCGCCACCAAGGCCAAGCGCCAGCCGGGCTCGTCGTTCAAGGTCTACGTCTACGCAACCGCGCTTGAGAACGGCTACAACCCGGAAACGCAGGTCCGGGATTCATCACGCGCTTGCGGCAACTGGGCGCCGCAAAACTATGGCGGCGGCTACGGCTCAGGCGCCCGCATGCCGTTGTGGCTCGGCATCGCCAAATCGTTCAACACGGTTGCTGCCGAATTGTCGTTTGCCGTTGGACGCGAGAAGGTCATCGAGATGACCAAGCGGCTCGGCATTGCGGGCGTCAAAAAATCCTGCTCGATGGCGCTTGGCGATGGCGGCATCACGGTGCTGGAGCATGTCGGCGGCGTCGCCGCCTTTGCCAACGGCGGCAAGCTCGCCAGACCCTACGGCATTCTCGACATCACCACTTCGAAGGGCGACCTGCTGTATTCGCGCGAGCGCGATGAAGGTCCCGCCCCGCAAGTCTTGAAACCCAAGATCGCCGAGCAGATGAACTATATGCTGCAAAAAGTCGTGCTCGAGGGCACTGGCACGCGGGCTCAGCTCGACTTCACCAATGTCGCTGGCAAAACCGGCACCAGCACCGGACCGAAGGATGCCTGGTTCGTCGGCTATACCGGCAAATACGTCGCTGGCGTCTGGCTCGGCAACGATGACAACCGGCCGATGTCGGGCGGATCGAACGGTGTCACCGGCGGTCACTTCGCCGCCCCGCTGTGGCACAGCTTCATGACCGTCGCCCATACCGACATGAACATCCCGACCATCCCCGGCCTGCCGATCCATCCCGCCCAGATCGCCGAGCAGCAGCGCATCGCTGATCTGAAAGTGCAGGAAGCGGCCGCTGGCATTACGCAACAAACCTTCACGCAAGCCGACGACGGCTCCAAGCGCCCGCTGAGCGCGATGCCGGATCAAACGCGCGACGCGTTGAAAAAACTTTCGCTGGCGCTGCGCAAAGCTGGCAACCTCGGCGACGCACCGCCCGCGGCGACACCGGTTTCTGCGCCCGCATTACCGGGCGCATTACCGGGCAGCACGGCGCCCGCCGATCCAGCGCCGCCTTCACCACAGCCTGGGCAACAACGCAGCGGCGCGCTGATGCCACCGGGTGGCGCTGCTTTGGGCACACCGCCGCCGGTCCGCGTCACCGGCTCGGCACCCGCCGCGCCAGCCGAGGGAGCCCGCCGTGGCATCCCTTGATCTGACCCCGCTCGCGAGCCGCACCGGTACTGGCACCAGCGCCTGGACCCGCGTGGCCCGTGAGCTGCTCGGCTCGCTAGCGCGCTTAACGGGCGCTGGCATCGTCGTGGCGCTGTCGATTGCGGGCGGCCTCTGGTCGAGCCGCACGCTGATCGACCGCGGGTCACTGATTTCAACCGACAGTTTTGGTCCCTGGCAGCATTGGGGCCAGACCGGCCGCGCCACCGCCGACCCCTACACGCGGGCTCATCTCGCCAGCAGCGGAACGATACGCATCTCATCGGATAGCGCCGGGATCTACGAAGCGCGCGCCGATGCACTTGGCGCCCGCCTGCATTCGTCGTGTGACTACGTCATCGAAAGC
>JANMOL010000469.1:0-4254 GCA_031369245.1 Hyphomicrobium sp.
CCTTCGTTTTGGGCGCAGCCACCGGATGGCTGTCGTGCGGCCGGACAGACAAGGGATGACGGCTGCCCGTTGACGAGCGAGGGTAGATGACGAGGCTTGATGACGACGGTCGAAGATGACAGTTGCCCGTGACGCGCGCAACGCCGGTCCAGAATTGGTGCCAGGAGTGGGTTAAGTTATGACGTATCTACTGCTGCAAACCTTCCTGCTGCTGCTGTCGTCCTATTTTCTGGGCGCGTTTGCGGCGTGCCTTGTCAAGCGGCTGATGCTGGGCGCGGGTCCATCAATGGACGCCATGGTCCCAGCGGCGGCAACGGCTGCACCCGCTGTCAGGGCGCGCGCGCCGTTGCCGGTTCTGCCCGCCCGCCAGGTCGACCGTATCCAGCCGAAAATCGATGTCTTGCCGCGTCCGCTGCCAAAACCCGCGCCAGCTGTCAGCGATACCTCGCGCTTTGATCGCGCCTTGTCCGGTCCCGATCCGAATGAGGGCATGCCGCGCAAGGCGATTGCCGAAATCCGGCCAAAGGTCTTGTCGTCACCGACGGGGCCAGCAGCCCCGTGGCCGCCAAAGCCCAAGCCCGTACCCAAGCCAGAGCCCAAGCCAGAACTCAAAGTAGAAGCGCCAAAGCCTGTTGAGGTGCCGAAACCGGCGCCGGTCGCAGACAAGCCGACGGCTGCAAAAATACCGGCGTCTGTCAGCGAGCCAACGCCAGCCGTGACGCCCGTCAAGGCCCAAACGCCGATGAGTGCAGCGGCCGCGACCGCGACGGCCGCCGCTGCTGCCGCGGTCGCTGCCGCTCGCGCGGCCGCCGCCGCGATCACCGGTCAGTCCGCGTCGGCAAAGGCAACGACGTCTGCCGCCGCCGCCGCCGCAGCCGCCGGTGCTGCCGCCGCTGCTACGGCAAAAACACCGGAGCCAGCGGGCCCGGCTGCCCGAAAGCCAGACGTCAAGCCAGACGTCAAGCCTGACGCTAAGCCAGACGTCAAGCCAGACGCAACGCCCGCCAGCACGCCCGCAACCGTGACGGCTGCGGGATCGCCATCGGCTGCCAGCGCGCAATCCGTGCCGCAAATCGGATCGGCGTCCGCAACGCCGTCGGCGGTCAGTGCCGATGACTTCCAGCGCATCCGTGCCATCGATGCCGACACCGAGCGCCGTCTCAACGGTCTGGGCGTTCGCCGCTTTGACGAAATGGCACGCTGGACCGCAGCCGACATCAATCGCGTCAATCAAGCGCTCGGGCTTTCGGGCCGCATCGAGCGCGAGCAGTGGATTGAACAGGCGCAAATTCTGGCGAAAGGCGGCGAGACGTACTACTCGCGCAATCGCGCCGCCAGCGCCAAGACGGCGGCGTCCGCCACTCCCGCGAGCCCTGCTGTGACCAGTTCCGCGTCAACGCCAGCATCAGCGCCAGCGCAATCGACAGCACCGGCGCCGGCACCCGCTGCGCCACCGTCACAAGCGCCCGAGCCGATGAAGGCCGCGGCGCCTGCGGCGCCGTCAAGTCCAACGCCGGCAGCGCAACCGGCATCACCTGCAGGTGCCCCTGCGAACGCAGCAGCGACGATCGCGGCAGCCGCCAAACCAGCAGCGTCAGCGCCGCAACCCGCTGCTCAGCCGTCGGCACCTGCAACGGCCCCTCCAAAAACGCCGTCAGCACCCGTTGCCAGTGCCGCCCCCGCACAGACGTCGGGCCCGCAAGGCCGGTCGGTTGCGGAGATGGCCACCGCTGCGGCCGCCGCCATTGCGGCCGCGTCGGCCAGCGTGACACGCGGCATGCGGCCGATCGAGCCGATCTCACCGCTGTCGCGCGTTGATCCCAACATCGTCATCCCGGCCAAGCTGGCGGATGCGATCAAGGAACAGGAAAAGAAAGCGCCGCCCGCGACCGGCCAGCAGTCGGGAACCAAAACGGATGCCGCGCCGCGCAGCTCGGGCAGCGGGGCGCCAGCCAATGATCTCAAACGCATTCGCGGCATCGGCGTGCTGATTGAAAAGCGCCTCAACGCGCTGGGCGTTATGGGCTACAATACGATTGCCAACTGGACCAGCGGCGATATCGACCGGATCAGTCAGACGCTCGATTTCAAGGGCCGCATCGAGCGTGAAAATTGGGTCGAACAGGCGCGCATCCTGTCGAGCGGCGGGCACACCGAGTTCTCGCGCCGGGTCGATAAGGGTGAAGTCGAAACCAGCAAGGATCACGATAGCTAGCAGTGTCCGAGCTGACGCAGCCAGAGTTGGATCCTTGCTCTTTGGCCGACAGACGAACGATACCGGCTTTCCTTCTCCCATTGGGAGAAGGTGCCCTGCAAGGGGCGGATGAGGGGCGTGCGCCGGGCATTGTCATGTGCTGCAAGTCCCTCACCTGTCGCCTCAGTCTGGCGCTGCCGCGCCAGCGCGACATCCTCTCCCGTTCCGGGAGAGGAAAATTACATTGCTGGCACAATCATAATCTGGCGTTGCGCAGATCAGCCGCCGGCTAGGCCGCAGCCGCCGCATGGCCGGTGCTGCTGTCGGTGTTGGCAAAGAACCCGGCAATGGCCTCGAGCGTCGGCGCGTCCGCCAGCCACGGCGCATGCCCCTGACCAGGCACGGTCACGCTGGCGAGGCGCGGATGGCGCTGCTGCATCTGCTCGACGGTGGCCGCCGATAACAGATCCGAATTTTCGCCGCGAATGACCAGCACCGGCACGCGTTTCATGGCCTCGAACTGCGGCCACAACTGCGGCACGGGACCATCGAGCACGGACAGGCAGTTGGCCAGTTTCTTGTCATACCCGGCAATCGGTTTACCGTTGCGCTCGTTGAACAGCTGGCGCGCGACCGCCTCGGCATCCTCAGCCGCCATGTTGGGAAAATCGCGCCGCGTCAGATCGCGCACCAGGTTGGCGGCATCCGGCCAGGTTTTCGGCAACGGGATCCGGCCGACATAGCCAGCGATGCGCGCCAGCCCGTCGCTTTCGATCACCGGCCCGATATCATTGAGAACGACGGCCCCAATGCGGGTGGGCTGGGCGGCGGCCAAAACCATGGTGATCAGCCCGCCGCGCGACGTGCCGATAATGCCAGCATCGTGCAATCCCGTCATGGTCATGAAATCGATCACGTCGTGCATCTCGATCGGCACCGCAT
Organism: Hyphomicrobium sp.; assembly: GCA_031369245.1. GTDB lineage: Bacteria > Pseudomonadota > Alphaproteobacteria > Rhizobiales > Hyphomicrobiaceae > Hyphomicrobium_B. The sequence continues at coordinate 3,137 of JANMOL010000469.1, forward strand.
AGTTGCGCCAGTCGGTGTCGTGCTCGGAGAGCCCGCGTCCGCGCATGTCGAGGGTGTAGACGTCGCGCGGGGCGTGCGTGTGCTGGCTGAGCGCGGATGCGCAGACCTCGAAATCGCGGCTGTTGCGCGTCAAGCCCGCCAGGCACAGCACCGGCCTGCGGCCCTGGTTTTGGACTGCCCGATAGTGCCGGCCGTACAGCCGCAAGCCGTCACGGGCTGAAAATGTGATGTCTTCAAAAGGCTTTGAAACTGCTGCCATCGGTTGCCCCCGCACTGAATTGGCCCGCCAAAAAGTAGCGCCGTCGCTTGCGGCCAAGCTTTAGCCTTCGGTGCTGGGCGCCTGCGAGGCCGTCTCGCCGTCGTCCTTGGCGGCGTCGGGCACTTTGAAGGTGCCGCGCGCCCGCTGCAGATCCTGCTCGAGCCGCAAGGCTTTGGCACTATCGCCAATGCGCGCACGGTAGACCTGAATGTTGGACAAGACCTTGGTGACGTATTCGCGCGTCTCGCTGATTGGGATGCGCTCGATCCAATCGATCGGGTCGATCTTGGGATCGCGCGGATCGCCGAACTCGCGGATCCATTGGCGTGCCCGTCCGGGGCCCGCGTTGTAGCCAGCCAGGCCGAGCACGTATGATCCGCCGAACTCGCCCATGCGATCGGCGATGTAGGCCGACGCGATGCGCGCGTTGTAGGCATTGTCGGACAACAACCGTGGAATTTCGCATTTGATCTTGTAGTCGCGGCAAACGTGATTGGCGGTAATCGTCATGACTTGCAGCAGGCCCTTGGCGCCCGCGCCCGAAACAGTCTGCGGCTCGAACTCCGTTTCCTGGCGGGTGATGCCGAGTAAAAACGCGGTCTCAGGCGGCGTCCGCAGCGGCTTGTAGGCCGGGAACGGATGCACCGGGTAGCCGTAGGTCAGCAGGTTCTGGCCCTTGGCGATGGCAGACTTGGAAATGCGCAGCGACATCTGCGTGTCACCCAGGGCATCGGCGAGGTGGGCGATCATCCCGGCTTCGGCTTCGCTCGGCAGCCCGATGCGCAGCGAGGTCAGAAAGCCGCGGGTATATTCGCGCGACAGACCGGCCTTGCGGGCAATCACCACCGCTTTGACCGCG
>JANMOL010000481.1:0-3594 GCA_031369245.1 Hyphomicrobium sp.
TGCTGGTCTGCAATCATACGTCTTGGCTCGACATCCCGGTGCTCTCGGCGGTCGCGCCGCTGTCGTTTGTGGCCAAGAAGGAAGTCGGATCGTGGCCGTTCGTTTCGGCTTTGGCGCGGCTTCAGCGGACGGTGTTTGTTGATCGCAGCAAACGCCAAGCAGCGGGTGATGCTGCTGATGAAATTACGGCGCGCCTTGGTGCGGGCGATACCATCGTGCTGTTTGCTGAAGGCACATCGAGCGACGGCAATCGTGTGCTGCCGTTCAAGAGCTCGCTGTTCGGTGCGGTCAAACCCGGCGAGGACACGGCACGCTGTGCATCCGCTGTCGTACAAACGGCGGCGGTTGTTTACACACACGTGCACGGTATCCCGCTGTCGCGTGCCGAGAGGCCGCGCGTTGGCTGGTATGGCGACATGGAAATGCAATCCCATGCGTGGTCGCTGCTGAAGTTGGGGCCATTAACCGTCCGCATCACAATTGCCCCGGCGGTTCCGCTCGACTCGTATGCCGACCGCAAGGACTTGGCCTTGCGCAGCGAGCGTGCGGTACGCTGTGCCGTGCTCGGTATTTTGCGCGGGCGACCGGCAGATCCGGGTCTGGTTCCTGTTGAACCCGATGCCGATCAACGCCGCCAAAAGCACAGTGCGCGCGGCGGCCAGAGCGAAAAGTGGACGTGAGGCCTGGCGGGTGTGCTAATCGGAGCGCCAAGAGATCGCCGCGGCGGGCTTTGCCGCTGTCAACATACGGAACCTGGACGTGAGCTCGGAAAAAAGAACAGCATCGATCTTGGCCGTGGAGCCCAGTGACGGCGCGGCGCCGAAAACGTTTTTTCTGAAAACGTTTGGCTGTCAGATGAACGTGTATGACAGCGAACGCATGATGAATGCGCTGTCGTCGGGCGGGTATAGCGAGACGGCCGATCTTGAGGCCGCTGATCTCATCATCCTCAATACCTGCCATATCCGCGAGAAGGCGGCTGAGAAAGTTTATTCAGATCTCGGACGCATTCGTCAGATTAAGGAGGCGCGGCAGGCCGCTGGCAAAAAAACCGTCGTCACCGTGGCGGGCTGCGTTGCGCAAGCCGAGGGGTCGCACATTACGGCGCGCCAGCCGGCTGTTGATCTCGTGGTCGGACCGCAGAGCTACCATCGGCTTCCAGGCCTGATCGCCCGGGTCGAACGCGGCGGTGAACGCATCGTCGAAATCGAATTTCCGGCAGATGAAAAATTTGACGTTTTGCCGAAGCCGCGCCGTGTCGTGGGGCCGTCGGCATTTTTGACCGTGCAGGAAGGCTGCGATAAATTTTGCACGTTCTGTGTCGTGCCGTATACGCGCGGCGCCGAGTATTCACGCCCCGTCGCGCAACTTATGACGGAAGCCCGGCAGCTGGCGCAGTCCGGCGCGCGCGAAATCACGCTGCTCGGCCAGAACGTCAACGCCTATCACGGCGAGGGGCCTCAGGGCGAACCCGTCACGCTCGCTGGATTGATCCGCTATCTCAGCCGTGTCGAGGGACTTGAGCGGTTGCGCTATATGACCAGTCATCCGCACGATATGCGTGATGATCTGATTGCGGCCCATGCTGAAGTCGCGCAGCTCATGCCGTTTTTGCATTTGCCAGTGCAGTCTGGCTCAGACCGGATTTTGGCTGCGATGAACCGCAAGCATACCGCTGGCGAGTATGTGGAATTAATTGCTCGTGTGCGCGCCGCGCGGCCAGACATTGCGCTCTCAAGCGATTTCATTGTCGGGTTCCCCGGCGAGACCGATGCCGACGTTGAAGCCACGATCGCACTCATACGCGAGGTTGGTTTTGCTCAGGCGTTTTCTTTCAAATATAGCCCGCGCCCGGGCACGCCCGCTGCGACACTGGATGAACAAGTTCCAGAAGACGTCAAGATCGAGCGTTTGCTGCGCGTTCAAGCCGTTCTCGAGAGCCAGCAAGCCGCGTTCAATGCCGCCGCTGTTGGCGCAGCGATGCCGGTGTTATTCGAGCGTGCCGGCCGTGATCCAGGCCAGCTCGTTGGCCGCTCACCCTATCTGCAGCTTGTCCACGCCGATGCTCCGCACCATGTGATCGGTCAGATTGCGCCGGTCGTTATGACTGCTGCCCGGCAAATGAGCCTGTCGGGCGTCATTCAGGCGGCACAATAGCTGTTTACCGAAATCAAGTTCTGGCTGTGGACGGCCGCCAGCGGGCTGATGCAGGCGATCGTTGCGTGATATTTTGGATGAGTGCTGCTCGATTCGTGCTAGGAAAATTGAACACGGGCTCGTTTAAGGAGTGACGGAATTTGGCAGGATTTCGCGGGTCTCCCGCGTCAGCTTCACGCCGGCCGCAAAAACCGGACGGCGAAGCGGCACGCGTCATGGTTCCCTTCGAGGACAACCGGGTTTTGACCCGCCTTCTCGGAGAATTCGACAGCCATCTTGCTCTCATCGAAGACCGCCTCGGCATCGATGCTCACGCCCACGGCAACGTCGTTATCTTGACGGGGCAGGCAGGATCGTGCGCGCTGGCTCGCGAGGTGCTCGAAAAGCTCTACACGCGTGTCTCCAAAGGCGAGACGGTCGGGGCTGGTGATTTTGACGGTTTGATCCGTCACGCGCGCTCCGAAGGGCCCGCGAGCGACGGCCAAGCGCAAGTCGCAACCCGGCGTCGCGTCGTCAAGGCCCGCACGCAGATGCAAAGCGCGTACATGCGCGCGATCGAGAAGATCGACCTCGTGTTTGGCATCGGTCCGGCTGGTACTGGCAAAACCTATATCGCCGTGGCCTATGCCGCGCATTGCCTCGAGCGCGGCCTCGTCGAGCGGATCATTTTGTCCAGGCCGGCGGTCGAGGCCGGCGAGCGGCTTGGCTTTTTGCCGGGCGATATGCGTGACAAGGTCGATCCCTATCTGCGGCCGCTTTACGACGCGCTGTATGACGTTCTGCCGCCGGAAAAAGTTGAGCGCGATCTCGAAACCGGCATCATTGAAATCGCGCCGCTGGCGTTCATGCGCGGGCGCACGCTGGCCAATGCTTTTGTCATTCTCGATGAAGCGCAGAACACGTCGAGCATGCAGATGAAAATGTTTCTGACCCGTCTCGGTGAAGGCTCCAAAATGGTCGTCACCGGCGATCCCACGCAAATCGATTTGCCGCCCGGCATGAAGTCAGGGCTTGAGGAAGCCGTCAATCTACTCGCCGATGTCGAGGGCATCACGTCGGTCAGATTCACGGCCGGCGATGTCGTGCGGCGTGACCTAGTGGCCAAAATCGTCACCGCTTACGACGGCGCGAAGTAAGCCCTGATGCCCGAGCGACGAAGCCAGCCAAACCCGAGCGTTGCCGTGGACCTGATCCACGATGGCGGCGATTGGCCGGAACCTGCGCGACTTGCACTGCTGATTGATCGTGCGGCTGCCGAAGTGGCCGCCCGTCCATCGCTCATGGCCGGAGCGTTGGATGTAACGGTTGTTTTGTCGTCTGATGCCGCCGTGGCTGCGCTGAACGCTCAGTTCCGTGGCAAAGACAAGCCAACCAATGTGTTGTCGTTTCCAGCCGGTCCTGGTGCACCGCCCAGCACCCTCGGCGAGATCGTGCTGG
>JANMOL010000526.1:0-1969 GCA_031369245.1 Hyphomicrobium sp.
CATCGCCATGATCTGTGCCAACCCTGACAAGGCTGCGGTGCGCGGCGGACGGCTTATTCCGTGCGCGGGCGCCATCGCGGAAGCCTATCAAGTGCTGGGCGGGCGCGTGCAGTATGCCGGCAAACCGTACCCGCCGATCTACACAGCAGCCTTCGCGATTGCAGCGGCGTTGACCGGCTCGGCCGTTGATCCGTCGCGTGTGCTCGCGATCGGTGACGGGGTGGCGACCGATATTGACGGCGCCGCGCGGGCTGGCATCCGCTCGGTCTTCATCGCCAGCGGCGTGCATGTTCCAGACAGCCAGCCTCTCGGCGCGGCCGCCGCTGATCTGTTTGCGACGCACGCAAAAAAGCCCATCGCCGTGATGCGCCAGCTGGCTTGGTAGGCCTGTGACATTCCCCACGCCCCAGGCCCCATTTCGCATGTCACGCGACCGTCAGCACAATTTTGCCGATGTGCTGGCTGGCTTCCATCCGTTGATGGGCAGCGGCGGCGTCTCGCAGTGCAAACGTGCTATCAATGGGAATGGTCATCTGGCGGCTTTGCAGCAGCGGCAGCACCTGCTGTTCGACCGCCTGCGCGATCGCCGCCTTAACGGCTGGAGACCGCACCCGCAAGGTTGACCCGGTGATCGTCAGTCGCTTCAGCATCACGCGCATGAAGTCGATGGTTGCCGTCGAGCCTTTCTGGTAGGCGATATTGATCAGCCGCCCGTCATCGCCAAGCGATTTGATGTTGCGTTCGATGTAGTCGCCGCCGACCATATCGAGAATGACATCAACCCCGCGACCGCCAGTATCGGCTTTGACGACACTGGCGAAATCCTCGCGCGTGTAGTCGATGACGTTGTCCGCGCCGAGCTTGCGGCACGCCGCGCATTTTTCCGCCGACCCAGCCGTTGCCGTGACATGCGCGCCGAAGGCTTTGGCCAGCTGGATGGCGACCACGCCAATGCCGCTGGTACCACCATGAACGAGAAAGCGCTCGCCGCTTTTCAGCGCCCCGCGTTCAAAGACGTTGTGCCAGACCGTGAACGTGCTTTCTGGAATGGCCGCGGCCTCAACAAATGACAGGCCGGGCGGCTTTGGCAGGCTGGCTGATTCATCCGCAACGCAATAACCGGCATACCCGCCGCCATTGACGAGGGCCATGACGGCGTCGCCGATTTGAAACCGCCGGCAGTTGATCCCGAGTGCTGCAACGATGCCGGAAACTTCGAGGCCGGGCAGCTCGGAGTGGCCCTTGGGGGCTGGATAGAGCCCGCGGCGCTGCATGATGTCTGGGCGATTGACGCCCGCCGCGTGCACGGCAATCAGAATTTGGCCGTCGCCGGCAACCGGTAACGGCAGGCTCGTTGCTTGCAACACCTCGGGACCGCCGGGGCCTGAGATGATGACGGCGCTCATGGTTGCGGGCAGGGCATTCGCGGACAGATGGGTCATGCGGCACTCTCGGTAACGGGCCGACAGACATGCCGCGCGTGCCACGCGCTTTCAAGTCAAAAACAAAGAAGCCGCCCGGTGAGGAGCGGCTTCTGGAGTTTTGTCCGTGAGTGGTGTCGTGTGAGACGGGAGATCAGCTTAGAAGTTGATCAGTGCGCCGGCTTTCACGATGTCCATGTCTTCTGTGCCGGTGGCGGTGAAAGCCGTGCAGGCTGAGGCAGCGCGGCAGTCAAAGTCAGCTTCGTAGTGGCGCCATGACAGCCAGAGCGACATTGCGGCCGCATCGACTTCCTGGACCACACCCAAACCGAACTGCTGCAGTTCGCTGCCGGTTGCACCGAAGCCGGCAAACGTAGCGGTCGACATCATGTCAGTCTTTTCACCGTACTCGCCGTAGAACACCGAGTGACCGAGCGATGACAGACGGGTGCGCAGACCTGCCTTGAGGTACCACATATCGCCTTCTGGCTTCAGGTTGCCTGGCGTGTCGATGTACTCGTGAGCGTAGGCACCGTACAGGAACAGGC
>JANMOL010000252.1:0-1828 GCA_031369245.1 Hyphomicrobium sp.
CGCTCGCCGGCGCCAAGCCGTCGGTGACCGCAACGCTGCCGCCGGAAAGATCCGAAGCAGAACTCGACGCTGCCTTCGCGCACTCGAAATCAAGAGTGCCGCTCGCTTCGCCGGCAGCATCGGCAGCGCCAGACCGTGCGGCTCCGTCAGCCAGCGCGCGGGCGGCTGCGGCGAACATCGAGGAGCCCGCCGTTGTCACCGACATCCACGATGACGAGCACCCAGCACCATCATCGTCATCGCAAAACGCGTTAACCTTTGCCGAGCCATCGCAAAGTGCGATTGAGGATTCTGTAGCGGACCTGTTGCGTCCGATGCTCAAGAGTTGGCTGGCCGAAAACATGCCGAAGATTGTCGAGCGTGCGCTGCGGCGTGAGTTTTCCGAGCAGAACCGCACGGAACAAAAGTCTGCCGCTGAGTAAAATCGGCGGCGAATAGGGTGCGTGATTTGCAAAGCCGGGCAGCCACTGCCCGGCTTCTTCATTTTTCACAATCAATCCATCATTTTGTCACGGCCGCCACACGGCCGCCTCGTATTGGCTCTAATACAACACAGGGCGCGGAAAATTCACTTTCCTCAATTCGGGGAAAATCAGGACCTGTTCGCGCAGCTGAAAACAAGGGGCCTGAAAGAAAACATGCAGTTTTAGACGTTCATAACGACGAACCGGACGGGGCAAATAACGGGGTGCCGGTAAGGTTCTGCGATTTTTCATTTCGTACGCAGACGAGGAAACGTCATGAGCACAATCAATGGGGCGAGCCACTACAACGTCGAAGACATTCTAGCATCCATTCGTGGAACGGTGACAGAGGAGACGGCGGTGCCGCGCTTTGGTGGCACCACGCTGCACGCGCATCAGCCACGCCGCGAAGCGACGGTCAATGACGAGGCGGCCGAGTTCGAACTTCCAGCAATCTTCAAACCGGGTTACCAGCCGATGCCCGAAAAGCCAAATTTGTTTGGCCGTTTGAGCGACGCTCTCAAATCGCCGCAAAATTCTGAACCGGAACGCTCCCGCACGGTCATCCGGTTTGAACCGGCCGCCGCTGGCCGCATGATCGAACCGCCGGCACCTCTCAGGATGGCGCAAACGGCCAGCGCTTTCCCGCCGGTTCAGTCAGCCCCGCAGCGCGAGCCCGAGGAAGAGCCCGTCAAACGCGAAATGCCGAGCTTCTTTGATACGCGCATCAACCGGCTAGGCGAGATGACCCGCAAAGCCAATGCGCCCGTGCCGGTCGAACCAAAGCCTGTTCCAGTTGCCGCCGCTGCGCCGCCGATGCTGCAACAGCCGCCGCTGCTGCCTGACAACACGGCGCTGGCGGTGCAGCACACGGCCAACATGGGCGTTGAGGATGCAGCCGCCCAGTTGCTGCGTCCGATGCTGCGGCAATGGTTGACCGAGAACATGCCGAAAATCGTCGAAAAGGCCTTGCGCAGCGAAGCCGGTGTGGATGGTCCATCCGAGGGATCGGGGCCCGAAGTGCGCAAGACACTTCGCTAGCTTGCCCAAGACACTTCGCTAGGTTGACAGTGTGGGAAGGGGGGCCTTACGACCAAGGGATAATCTTGGTTGATAAGCGAACCCCCACCCATGCTCGACAAGACGTTCCAGCCGGCTGAGATCGAGCCGCGCATCCATTCCGAATGGGACAAGGCTGACGCCTTCAAGGCCGGGCGCGGCGCATCTCCACACGGATCCGGCGCTAGACATGCCGCCTATTCGATCGTCATTCCGCCGCCCAATGTCACCGGCTCGCTGCACATGGGGCACGCGCTCAACAATACCTTGCAGGATGTGCTGGTGCGCTTTGAGCGTATGCGCGG
>JANMOL010000551.1:0-6276 GCA_031369245.1 Hyphomicrobium sp.
CGGGCCCGCCCGCACGCGGGCCAGCACCCAAGTCTGATCCGTAGCGTCTGATCCGTAGCGTCCGAGCCTTAACGTAAGATGCTTGACGTCTGAGCCTAGACGGGCGCGCAACCCGCCCAGCCGGCGATGGCCCCCAACCGGCGGACCGTTGCGGTTTTTCCGCTTCCCGCGTATCTGCCCTTATGACCACGCTGCCGCCTGAGTCCGCCGTGCCCATTGCCCGCGTCGCTGACAGCGAGATCGCGGATTTGATCACCCGCATGCGCGGCGGCGAGCGGCGGGCGATCGCCAGCGTCATCACCGAGCTTGAACGGCTGTCGGCCGCAGCCCCCGGCTTGCTCAAAGCCCTGCAGCCGCACCTCGGCCACGCGCTCGTCGTTGGCTTCACCGGCCCGCCGGGCGCAGGCAAATCGACGCTCGTCAATGCGGTGATCGAAAAGCTGCGCCAGCAAGGCCGCACCGTCGGCGTCATTGCGGTCGATCCTTCAAGCCCGATTTCGGGCGGCGCCATCCTCGGCGATCGCATCCGCATGACCGCCGCGCTCGATGACGACGGCGTGTTCGTGCGCTCGCTGGCATCGCGCGGTTATCTCGGCGGGCTGTCGCCAGCCGCTGTCCGCATCATCGACGCGCTCGACGGCGCGGGCTTCGACATCATCCTGTTGGAAACGGTCGGCACGGGCCAAAGCGAGATCGACGTTGCCGAAGTTGCCGATATCCGCGTGGTCATTTCAGCGCCAGGTCTGGGCGATGATATTCAAGCGATGAAATCGGGCCTGCTGGAAATTGCCGACGTGCTGGTCGTCAACAAGGGCGACCGGCCGGGTGCTGAACAAACCATGCAGCAGCTGCTCGGCGCGCTGTCGATCCGCGCGACCATCTCATCCAAGGTGCCGCTGCTCAAGACCAGCGCCCTCAACGGCGATGGCGTTGATAAGCTGGTCGAGACGCTGGATGACATTGGGCAGCGCGTGTCGGCGGAACCGGCTGTCTCCCGCCGCCGCCGCCGGGCGCGCTATCTGATCGCGCGCGCCGCCGCCGATCTGGTTGCAGCCCGCATCAAGTCCGGCGGCAAGGAGGGCCTCGATCCGCTCGCCGATCAGGTGTTGTCTGGAACGATGTCGCCCGATCAAGCCGCGCGCCGGGTGTTGCAAGACTGAACTTATTGTTTTCGGCACGGCGTCCGCATGCTCAAATGCGCGAATGACCAAGCCATCATTCTCCAAAAAGCCGCGCGCCCGTGACCTTGGCCTCGATCTTCCAGGGCGGCCCGGTCGACATAACGCGATTACCGATGTGCCGGGGCTGGTGGTTGGGCTCCAAACACTCATCAACGAGACGCCGCGGCAACGCCGTGCGCTGCCGGTACGCACCGGCGTCACGGCCATCATCCCGCATGCCGCAGCAACCGATCCGCGCCCGGTCTACGCCGGCATCCACCGCTTCAACGGCAACGGCGAAATGACCGGCAGTCACTGGATCGAGGATGGCGGGTATTTCATAGGGCCGGTCGTGCTGACCAACACCCACAGCGTCGGCATGGCACATCACGCAACGATCAGGTGGATGCTGCAGCGCTATCCCCACATCTATGGCGGCCACGATCACCTATGGATTATGCCGGTTGTGGCAGAAACCTATGATGGCCTGCTCAACGACATCAACGGCCAGCACCTGACCGAAGCCGATGTGTTTGCAGCACTCGACAGCGCCGAACCCGGTGCCGTGGCCGAGGGCAATACCGGCGGCGGCACCGGCATGATCGCTTACGATTATAAAGGCGGCACCGGCACCGCTTCGCGCCGCGTCGCGATCGGCGGCACGGACTACACCGTGGGCGTGCTGGTCCAAGCCAACCACGGCCAGCGCGATTGGCTAACGATCCTCGGCGTGCCAGCTGGGCGGCACCTGCAAGATGATAAGATCCCCGATCGCACCACCGAACGCGGTTCGATCATCGCCGTCATTGCAACCGACATCCCGATGGCACCGCATCAATTGAAGCGCGTGGCGCGCCGTGGCGCGATCGGCATCGGGCGCGGCGGCACGCCGGGCGGCAACAGCTCAGGCGACATTTTTCTGGCATTCTCAACCGGCAACGCGCCGCCAATGCCGCATCGGGCGCCAGCCCGCCTGACACTTGAGGTCGTCAACGACGAGCTGTTTGATCCAGTCTATCTGGCGGTGGCCGAGAGTGTCGAAGAGGCCGTGCTCAATGCCATGCTGGCGGCGGAAGACAGCGGCGGCACAGTCCACGACCGCTATCGCATCCGCGCCTTGCCCGCCGATCGCCTGCTGGCAATCATGCGGAAATATGGACGCGGGCCAGCCGAAACCGGCTGAGCAGCGCTCGCGTGGTGCGCGGCCCATGCTGATTACCGGCTGCTTGCCGGCCGCTTGCCACCTACTTGCCGCCTACTTGCCGCTGTCGGTCAAACCCTTTACCAGTTTTGAATTGTTCCAAAGCGCTGGCGGCGGTTGATCCCGCAAACGGCCTGACGATGGGAGACCTGCCACGTGTCCGACGAAGCCGTTGTCGCCCAAAAGGGTCCCTACACCGTCGAGCTGACCGAGGGCCAAGACTACTGGTATTGCCGGTGCGGGCGCTCGAAATCCCAGCCGTTCTGCGACGGCTCGCATAACGGCACGTCGTTCGAGCCGATGCAGTTTACCGCCGACCGCACCGGCTCGTTCAACATCTGCGGCTGCAAAGCGACGGACGATGAGCCGTTCTGCGACGGCACCCACAACATGCTGTAATCCGTCTTCCGCTACCCTGCCTGCACGAACGATATGTTCGCGCAGTGCAGCCGCTATGACGCCTTTGCAAGCCGGCTGTGGCGCATCGAATAGGCAAAATAAATCACCATTCCGGCCGCCAGCCACAGCAAAAACCTCAGATGCGTGATCGCTGGCAGGAACGCGATCAGCGCGCCGCATGACAACATTCCGAGAATTGGCAACAGTGGCCCAAACGGCATCTTGAACGGCCGTGGCATGTCCGGATGCGTGCGTCTCAGCACAAGCACGCCTGCACAGACCAGCACAAACGCCGCCAGAGTGCCGATATTGACGAGTTCAGCCAAGACGCCGAGCGGGGTAAAACCCGCCATGAAGGCCATGATCAAGCCGCTGATGACAGTTGTGCGGATGGGTGTCTGGGTGGTGCTGCTGATCTTTGAGAAGAACCCGGGCAGCAATCCGTCGCGCGAAATCGCAACGATGATTCGGGTCAGGCCGTAGTACAGCACCAGCATGACCGTCGTCAGACCGAAGATGACACCTGTCGCAACCAGCGCCGACGCCCAGTTGTAACCGATCTGCTGCAAGGCGTGCGCCACCGGCGATGAGACGTTCAAGGTATCGTAGGGCACAATGCCGGTCAGCAAGCCCGATACGATGATGTAAATGACCGTGCAGAATATCAGCGACGATAGAATGCCAATCGGCACGTCACGCTGCGGATTATGCGCTTCCTCGACCGCGGTCGAGACCGCATCGAACCCGACGTAGGCAAAGAACACCAGCGACGCCCCGGCCAGCACGCCGATCGTCTTGCCGTCGGCCGTGTGGTCGAACCACCCGAACGGCATGAACGGTGACCAGTTTTCAGGGTGCACGTTAAACACGGCGACGCCGACAAAGACCGCAATCGTCAGCAGTTTGACCGCGACCGCAATCGTGTTGATGCGCGCACTTTCCTTGACCCCCGAAATCAGCAGGAACATCAGCGCCAAAATAATACCGACCGCGGGAAGATTGACGATCCCGCCGCCGCCCTCGGCAAACGGCCCCTTCGTCAATTCGGGCGGTAGGCCGAACCCGATCGCCGTCAAGGCATTGTTGAAATATCCCGACCAGCCGTTGGCGACGGCCGCGACCGAGACGCCGTATTCGAGGATCAGATCCCAGGCGATGATCCAGGCGATCAATTCGCCGAACGCGGCGTAGCTGTAGCCGTAGGCACTGCCGCATCCCCCCACACTAGCCGCCAGTTCGGCATAGGCCAAGGCCGCAAACGCGCAGGCGATACCCGCAACGATGAACGATAACACGACCGCAGGACCAGATTGGGTCGCGGCCGCATGGCCGGTCAGCACGAAGATGCCGGTGCCGATGATCGCGCCAATGCCGAGCACGCTCAGATCAAAAGCGGTGAGACACTTTTTGAGCCCGTGGTCGGCGTTATCATAGGACACCGGCTTCTTGCGAAAGAGAGAGTTCATATTTGTGCCCCCGTCCCCGACCAATATTCTGCGCCAGCGCTGCTGAAACCGCTGCGGCGTCCGGCACGCACGAGGGGCGAAATCCGTCAGCCGGCGTGCAGCACAGAATCCGCCCGCCGCTGACGTTGGCGCACGGGCCCGCAGAAGTCTAGCGATAGACGATCTAACCGGCGGCGCGCTCTCGTGGATTACAGCAATGGAGGGGTTGCCCGCAGGCGCGCAGCGCTGAGATTTGTGCGCGCGGCGCTAAGACGTGGGCACCCGAAAAAAGCTTTTTAAAAAAAAATGGCGGCTTGCCAAACAGCAGCCACCAAAAAAGGCGCGGTGCCCGGCACGGGGCACCCGCAATGAAGATTTTACCACGACTGGCCCAAACGACTGGCCCAAACGACTGGCCTTAAGCCGCTCTCGCTAAACCGTCTCGGACGCGAGCCGCCCTTAGCGCCCCTGCGACTGCTGCATGCATTCCGTCATCAGGGTCTTTTCCATCCGAACCAAATCTTCCGGCACGGAATGTCCAGACTGGCGGTATTCGCTGATGCGCTGTTTGACCAGTGCGTAGCAATAGCGAGGGTCGTCCTCGGATTGTTCCATTTGTTGGACGAGATCAGCGATGTCCCCACCGCCCATTTGTTCCGACATTGAATTGCAGTCTCCCGCTCTTTCCATTCAGTGGTGTGCAGACCTCTGCACTCCGGCTCGAAAAAACTCAGTTGCCGGCCATGCCAACGCACCGCTGCTGGCAATCGCGATCAACTAAGCCCGACCGACTAAGCCCGATCGACTAAGCTTGCTCAACTAAAGTAGCGCACGAATCCTGATTTGGGATGCGTCAGACGTTACCTTGGTCAATCATTTGCGCAGTGTGACCCAACTGCCCTGAACACTTTCTGAACGAGACCGCGGCAGCGCGTCCCACCAGCCGCAAAAGTTAAGCGAAGGTTCATGGCCTGAGCCCGGCTAGACGGGACGCCATACATCACGAATTGTTGCGGAGCAGCAAAAGTGCTCACCGTTCCGATGTCCTCATCCCTGCGAGGTTTTCAGCGGGTCATTGATTGATGCCCGCCATCGGCTCTGCTACGCCTCCCGCGTTGCATCAAAGATTTTGGCCCAAGGTCCGCACATGATCCCGCGCTACTCTCGCCCCGAAATGACAAAAATATGGGAGCCGGAAACGCGCTTCCGGATCTGGTTCGAGATCGAGGCCCATGCCGCAGCCAGCATGGCCGAAATCGGCATGATCCCGAAATCGGCGGCCCAAACCATCTGGGACAAGGGCTCGAAAGCGACCTTCAACAGCGCCCGGATCGACGAAATCGAGGCAGTGACCAAGCACGACGTCATCGCCTTCCTGACCCATCTTGCGGAATTTGTCGGGCCGGACGCGCGCTTCATCCACCAGGGGCTGACCTCGTCCGACGTGCTCGATACCTGCCTCAGCGTGCAACTGGTGCGGGCAGCCGACCTGCTGATCGCCGATATCGACCGCCTGCTGTCCGCCCTCAAAGTCCGCGCCTTCGAGCACAAGGACACGATCACCATCGGGCGCTCGCACGGCATCCACGCCGAGCCGACGACGTTTGGCATCAAGCTGGCCGTCGCCTATGCCGAGTTCGCGCGCTGCCGCGAGCGCATGGCTGCCGCCCGCAAGGACATCGCAACGTGCGCGATCTCCGGCGCGGTCGGCACCTTTGCCAACATCGACCCGCGCATTGAAGCCTACGTCGCGGACAAACTTGGCCTCGTCGCCGAGCCGGTCTCGACCCAGATCATCCCGCGCGACCGTCACGCCATGTTCTTTGCGACGCTCGGCGTCGTCGCGTCCTGCATGGAGCGGCTCGCCATTGAAATCCGCCACCTGCAGCGCACCGAAGTTCTCGAAGTCGAGGAATACTTTGCGCCGGGCCAAAAGGGCTCGTCCGCGATGCCGCATAAGCGCAATCCGGTGCTGACGGAAAACATCACCGGCTTAGCGCGCATGGTCCGGGCCTACGCGCTTCCGGCGATGGAGAACGTCGCGCTTTGGCATGAGCGCGATATCTCGCAC
>JANMOL010000620.1:0-2111 GCA_031369245.1 Hyphomicrobium sp.
GCGCGACCCCGCGGTGCTGGCATCGAGCGCCGAACGGCTCTCAAGCGCCTTTTCGCGGCTGATCAAGGCTTGCAGGTTTGTGCGCCGCGTAACGTCAAGCCGGCCACGGCTTTCGAGCAGATAGCTCTTATCGTTCTCAGAATTGAATTCATTGAAGTAGCTGAGGCCGCCGGTTCCGCGAAACTCAAGCGCATGACGGCTCCAGTTGGAAACCAAGCGCGCTGACGGGCGCAACTCGAACGCGCTATCGGATTGCGCCGATGGCGCACGGAACACGTTCGAATTCCAGGCCGCATCGAGCTCAACCTCGGGAAACAGCACAAAGCTGCCGATCTTGATGCCGATGGGATCGAACGGCTCGAGCCGCGCAAGACGCAGGGTCGCGCGGTTATCGCTGATCGGATCGAGGTCCTCGATCTGGAACAACAGCGGGTCAAAGCCAGCGGGCGGATTTTCAAAGACGTCGATATCGTCCTGCGGCCGGGTATCGATGACCAGCGGGTCAGTACCGTCTTCGGGCGGCAGCGGTTCACCGACATCGACAATGCCATCGCGCAGCTGCGGCGGCTCTTGAGCCGAATTGGGGTCACCATCCTGAACGACCGGGCGCTGACTGGCGCGCACACTCGGATCCAAGCTATCCTGGTCTTCGGGCGTTTCTGACGGATCGTCTGGCGGCACCGGCGGCGGAATGCCAGGGGCTGCAAAATCGTCGTCGATATCCTGGGCATCGGGCCGGGTGCGGCTTGGAATCGAGACGCCCGAGGGGACCGTCACGCCGCTATTTTGGCTCTGCTGGGCGCGCGCTGGCACCACCAGCGCCCCAAACACCAGGGCAATGGCGAAGCCGCATAGAAACCAGGCGAAGCGCCGGCCGTCCATTGGGGAGACGTCCTCATGAGGAATTTTCACGCCAACGCACACGGATCGACACTGTGACAGTAGAAAGCCTTAGTTAATGTGCGCTTAAGCCGGGGACGGATCGGGCGCAAAGGTGGCGCTACGCGGTCTCATTTGATACATTTGGCAGCTCATGATTGCAGCCAGCCTGTGCGCGCCGGAGATCCGCTCCGAAGTCCTCTTGCATGTAAAATGAACTCAGGGGCCTAAGGGCTCCAAAAGTTGTCCAAGTGCGGTCCAAGTGGACCGGCGCGGGCCTAAATCCCGCGTCTAACTTCGTGAAAGAACAGACCTCGCGATGCAAAAGGCGCTTAGTCCCGACCAGCCGGCCGTCCGCCGCAGCACAAAACCCGCTAAGGCGAAGAAGGCGACGGCCGCGGTGGCGTCAGCCATTCGCACGTTGACGCTGGAAGGCGAAGGCCTCGCGCAGCTGACGGGCGAACTCAACGGCGAAATGGCCGAGCCGTTTGCCAACGCAGTCAAGCGCCTCGCAGCCGTCAGCGGCCGTGTCATCGTCACGGGCATCGGCAAGAGCGGCCACGTCGGGCAAAAAATTGCAGCAACCTTTGCCTCCACCGGCACGCCGGCGTTTTTTGTCCACCCGAGCGAGGCCTCGCACGGCGATCTCGGCATGGTCACCCAATCGGATTTGATCTTGGCGCTGTCGTGGTCCGGCGAGACGGTCGAGTTGAAGCCGATCATCACTTATTCCCGCCGCTTTGCCGTGCCGCTCGTTGCCATGACGTCGCGCGCCGATTCAGCCCTTGGTCAGCAAGCCGACGTAGTCCTCAAACTGCCACGTGCCCTCGAAGCCTGCCCGCACGGCCTGGCACCCACAACGTCAACCACGATGCAACTCGCGCTTGGCGACAGTCTCGCGATCGCGCTGCTCGAAGCGCGTGGCTTCACCGCCCATGAATTCAAAGTCTTTCATCCCGGCGGTTCGCTCGGCGCCAATCTCAAGTATGTCTCCGATGTCATGCACAAGGGCGACCGCCTGCCGCTTGTCGCTTCAGGCGAAACCATGGCCAGCGCGCTCGTGACCATGACCGAAAAAAGTCTCGGCTGTCTCGGCATTATCGACGCCAAGGGCCGGCTTGCGGGCGTTATCACCGATGGCGATTTGCGCCGCCATATGGGCAATAATTTACTGGCCGCGCGCGTTGACGACATCATGACGTTGAAGCCCAAGACGATTTCGCCGGGTATGC
>JANMOL010000007.1:0-2105 GCA_031369245.1 Hyphomicrobium sp.
GATCGCCAAGGTCGAGAGCGAGCCGCGCTTTGAGGGCAAGCAGATGGTCATGGTGCTGGCACCGAAGTAATTCGTGCCGCAGGTAAAGACTTCAGATGGGACGCCGCGAACCAGAACAGGTGCGCGGCGTTTTGTTTTGCCGAGCGGACAGCTGATGAGCGCTTTAAGCTTGCTGACCGGAGGCCGCACTTCTAGCCTTGCGCGACACACCTCACCCGCAACCAGCCGAGGCGCCCATGACCGGCGATGACGCAGCGTTCGATTTCGCGAAACTCGAAAGGCTGGCAGCCCCCGTCCGCCACCTCGAGGCCGGCGAGAAGGTCTTCCTGGAAAACGAAACCGGCACGGTCATGTACATGGTCCGCAGCGGCAGGATCGACGTCCTGACCTACGGCACCGTGCTGGAAAACGTCCGCGCTGGCGGCATCTTCGGCGAAATGGCGCTGATCGATGATGCCCCGCGCAGTGCCGCCGCCATTGCAGCGGAGCCCTCAAGCGTGTTCACGATCGACAAAAGCACGTTTCTAGCGCTGGTCCGCGACGAACCGGAATTCGCGCTGCGCGTGATGCATGTGCTCGCCGCCCGCATTCGCCGCATGAACCAGCAGATTTAGGCTGGATTCTCAGGCCTTTTCTCAGGCCGCTTCTCAGGCTTTTTCTCAGGCCGTTCCTCAGGCTTTTTCCGGCAATCCGGCCGCGATCCGGTTGGCCGCGTCGAGCGCATCCTTGAACCGGCGATAGTTATCGGTCTCCGCCGTTGAGCCCGACGCGAGTTGCACCTTCAGCCGCTCGATCTCGGCGTGACGCTCGGCAACGAGGATGCTGGTTTCCTCCATGGCGCGGCGCACCTGCGCCAGATCGTGGTTGCTGGTGTTGAGCTCCATCGACACCCGGCGCTCGACGGCGCGCGCGCTATTGAGCTCAGTTTCGAGCGTGGCGATTTGCGCTTTGAGCTGCGTGACATCGCCGCCTGAGCCGGCCGCGCTCGCCTGCGTCTTGAGGCGGGCGATCTCGTCCGCACGGCTGGCGGATTCTGCCGCCGCCGCCTTGATTTTTCCGTCAAAATCCAGGGTCAGCCGGGCCAGTTCGTCCTTATGCGCCCGCTCTCCGTCACGGCGCGCGTCGAGATCGGCCCGCAGCGACGTGATGTCCGCTTTGGCCGACGCCAGCTCGCTGCGCAGACGCGTCACTTCGGAGGCTTCACGCGACGCCACATCGAAATCCGCTTGCAGTTTCGCAAACCTGGCAGCGGCCAGGCGCGCCTCCTTGCCGAGCACATCGTGATCGGCAAACACGCGCGCAAATTCGCCCTCGTAATATTTCGCCGTGCCCGAATGCGATTCCACATCCTGGCGCAGCAGCGCGATCTCAGCCGCACTGTCGTCGCGCAACGCCATCAGCTGTTTGGTCGTGGTATCGAGCGCGCTGAGGCGCAGCGTATCGGCCTGCCGCATGTCGTCCAGCTGCCGCTCGAACTGCGGAACGAGCGCGGCGCGCGGCGCCAAATCCGTGACCAGGCTGTCGAGGCGCACGCGCTCGGCTTCGAGCTGAGCTTTGTGCTCGGTCAGGGACGCAGCGGTGCGGCGCGTCTCATCGAGCGCGGTCATCGAAGCCCTGAGCTCTTCGTTGCGGCGCCGGTCGGTGCCGATCAGCGCCCGCACCAGCCAGTATAAAAACAGCCCGGCCAGGACGCCCGCGCCGAGCCACGGCAAGGCGCTGGAAAAATCGAGGATCTGCGACGGCATCAACGGAACTCCTGCAACTCAACAAATGCGACGGGCGGCAAATTTCGTTTGATAGCAACGGCTATGGCTTCAATCAGTAGACCTGGCGGCTCATGGCACCCGGCCGACCCTGAGACTTGCCCCACGACCTGCCCTCAGACCTGCCCCCAGACTTGCCCTTGGCCCGCGCGTGCCCCCTGCATCGATGCCACGCAACACGCAGGTTCGGCAATAGATCTGCGCTACGGCGGCGGCGTGACCGGGGCCCTGCCAGGGCGAAATTGCGTTTCTTGGTTAGCGCGGAGGGGGGGCATAAACTCCGGCCGGGAGCACTCTCCACATCGTCATCCCGGCACCCTGCCGAAGGCGAGCATGAACTAC
>JANMOL010000266.1:0-2450 GCA_031369245.1 Hyphomicrobium sp.
ACCAGACGCTGGATTTTTCGTCGGCGTCTCTCACACGCAGTCGCAAAGGTTTCTGTTGATCGACATCCACGATCACGAGACCAGCGAAGTCTATCTGATCGACGGCGATGCGCCAGCCAGCGCGCCTCGGCTCGTTGCGCCACGCCGCAAGGGCCACCAATACGGCGTCGAGCACCACGGCGAGCGGCTGATCATCACCACCAACTCGAATGATGCCGCCGATTTCCGCGTTGTCGAAGCCCCCGTCGCCAACCCGGGCGAAGACCAGTGGCGCGAAATCTTAGCGCACAAGCCGGGCCGCCTGATCATCGACGTCGCGGTGCTGGCCAATCACATGGCGCGCCTGGAGCGCGAGGACAGCCTGCCGCGCATCGTTATCACGCGCCTGTCGGACGGCGCCGAGCACGCCATCGCCTTCGACGAAGAAGCCTATTCGCTCGGCATGAGCAGCGGCTACGAGTTTGATACCACCCGCATCCGCTTCACCTACTCGTCGATGACGACGCCGGCCGAGACCACCGACTACGACATGGAAACCCGCGTCCGCACGTTGCGCAAACGCCAGGAAGTTCCAAGCGGCCACACACCATCTGACTACGTCACGCGCCGCTTGCTGGCGCCCGCGCCCGACGGCGAGCTGGTGCCCGTCACCCTGCTCTATCGCACATCGACGCCGCTCGATGGCTCAGCGCCGTTGCTGCTCTACGGCTACGGCGCCTATGGCATCGCCATGCCGGCCTCGTTTTCAACCGCCCGCCTGAGCCTCGTCGATCGCGGCTTCATCTATGCCATCGCCCACATTCGCGGCGGCAAAGACAAAGGCTACGGCTGGTACACCAACGGCCGCATGCAAGCCAAAACCAATACCTTTTCGGATTTCATCGCGGCTGGAGAATTCCTGGTGCGCGAAGGCTTCACGCAGCGCGGCCGCATTGTCGCCAACGGCGGCTCGGCTGGCGGCATGCTGATGGGCGCGATCGCCAACCGCGCGCCGGATCTGTTTCTCGGCATCATCGCCGAAGTGCCGTTCGTCGATGTTCTCAACACCATGCTCGACAAGGATCTGCCGCTGACGCCGCCCGAGTGGCCCGAGTGGGGCAATCCGCTGGCCAGCGCTGACGAGTTTGCCTGGATTAGAAGCTATTCGCCCTACGACAACGTCGCGGCCAAAGCCTATCCGCACATCCTCGCGGTTGCAGGCCTGACCGATCCGCGCGTCACCTACTGGGAACCGGCCAAATGGATCGCCAAACTGCGGGCGCTCAACACCTCGGACAATCTGGTGCTGCTCAAAACCAACATGGGGGCTGGCCACGGCGGGGCGTCGGGCCGGTTCGACGGCTTGAAGGACGTGGCGCTCAATTTCGCGTTCGCGCTTAAAATTGCCGGCCTGGCGGGAGAGGCATGATCCTTGCCCTCGACATTGCGGCGCTGTTCACGGCGCTGGCCGCTGCATGGTTCTGGTGGATGGCCAGCCGCACAGTCATCCGCCGCGTCGAGAAGCACGAGGAGGTCGACCATCACGATCTCAACCGGCTCGTGGTCTCGTTCAACCGCACGCAGATATTGAATTCGCGCGCCGCGCTGGCGACGGCTGCGTCCGCGCTCTGTGTAGCAGCCAGATTCGCGGCGGGGATGGTGGGGGTGACGTGATTGATCAACACACCACACACCACCCCCCAAAAACAAAAAGGGCCCCGTGAGGGGCCCTGATCAGTTCCATGACGTTGCAGGTCAGCCTGCATCAGCCGCGATACGGCGTCTGCAGCGCTGCTACTTGCCCTTGAGCACTTGCCCGCGAATTTCGCCATCGGGATTGGCCGCGGTGTGGACATTGACGTACCACTTACCGGCCGCCAAGTCGGCGGCCTGAGCATCGGTCAGCGTCGCTGACCCTTCCAGTGGGCTCTTGGCTGGAGTGATGGCAACGGCCACTCCGGCATTCTTTCCAGCATCGGCAGGGCCATGGAAATGGGCGCCGGTCGCCTCACCCGAGAGACCGGCATAGCTGCCCTTCCAACTGAGCTTTTTGCTCGCGGTGTCGTATGTTGCTGTGAGCGAGCCGGTGGCTTTGCTGGCAGCCGGCGGGACTTCGCTCGCAGCCGTCAGATCGGCTTGGTAGGCCACCATTTCGGCGCGTGCGGGTAGGGTTGCGATCGCGGCCAACACCCCGGCCGCTGTCAATGCAAGCGTGGTTCGAGCGTGATATGCGATCATTGTTTGATCCTCCCAGATCAGGTTTCAGGACGCCTTTTTTTCAGCGGTCCTTGACCATTGAAAAACGATCTCACGCGCTTGGAGTTCCGCACGCCTGGCTCATTTTTGGCGGGTTGACACCCACGGGCCGCCACCCATCGGCCGCAACGACCAGCTCCGCCCCAACACACGGCGGGCCGGGGTCTGTGTGGGGGGCGGGGGGGGGGGGGGGGGGGGGGGGGGGGGGGGGGGGG